>NZ_APCQ01000342.1:0-29922 GCF_000410615.1 Novosphingobium sp. B-7
GGCTGCCGGTCGCGGCCGAGCCGGTGGTGGCGCCGCATGGCCTGCGCCTGCCAATGGGCACGCCCGCGGAAACCTGGCCCGAATTCGCCCAAGGGCTGTTCGAAGTGCAGGACGCCGGCAGCCAGATTGCGTGCGAGGCACTGGGCGCGCGGCCCGGCGAAAACGTGGTGGACCTTTGCGCTGGCGCCGGGGGCAAGACCCTGGCCCTGGCCGCCGCGATGCACAATACCGGGCGGTTGCTGGCGTGCGACATCGATCGCCCGCGCCTGTCACGCCTGGCACCACGGGCAGAACGCGCTGGCGCGCTGGTGGAAACGCGGCTGCTGAATCCCGGCAAAGAGACCGAGATGCTGGCCGATTGGCGCGGCCAGGCCGATGCGGTCCTGGTCGATGCGCCCTGTTCGGGCACCGGCACCTGGCGCCGCAATCCTGAGGCGCGCTGGCGGCTGAGCCCGGCCGCGATCGCTCGCTATCAGCAGATGCAGGCCCAGGTTCTGGACGTGGCGGCCGGGCTGGTGCGGCCCGGTGGGCGCCTGGTGTTCATCACCTGCTCGCTGATCGATGCCGAGGGCGCCGATGGGCTGGACGCGTTCCTGGCCAGCCATCCCGATTTCACGTGTGAACAACTGGCCATGCCGGCCGGGCGGGCGCATCGTGGCGGCTGGCGTTTGTCTCCGTATCATGACGATACGGACGGGTTTTTCTTCGCTCGGCTGGTTCGTCTGTGATAGACCCATCGGCCATGAGGGTGGTCTATCGCCGCGGTGAGCAGTCCCGGCTGAAGGAGTTCTTGATGCGTTACACGCCAGCGGCCCTTGCGCTGTCCCTGCTTGTGGCCGTGACCGGCAGCATGGGCTCGGCCCACACCAGCGAGCCTCTCGATCCGCGCGCGCAGGTGCTGTTTCAGGAAGGGCGCACGCTCATGGCCAAGGGCGACATCGACGCCGCGACCGATAACCTGGAATCGGCGCTGACCATCGATCCGGCCAATGCCAGCATCCTGGTCGCGCTGGGCGATGCCTCGCGCCAGGCCGGGCTTCAGGGCAAGGCGATCCACTATTACCGCGACGTGCTGGACCGCGAGCCCAACAATCTCGCCGCGATTGCGGGCGAGGGCGCGGCGCTTGCCGAAAAGGGCGCCATCGACAAGGCCAAGGCCACGCTCACCCGGCTGGAGGGCCTGTGCGGCAAGGCCTGCCCGGAAACGGCCGTGGTGAGCAAGGCGCTTGCCGCTGGCCCCAAGCCGCAGGTGGCGGCAGCTGAGCCGGTTGCGACGAAGGACCCGGTTCAGGCGAATTGATTTTGCGGGGGATGCGTTAGGCTTCGCACTACCCGGTGGAAGGCGAAGCCTAACGCTGATAGTAAACTCAGATCAGCGCGCGGAATTCTTCCACGACCTGGCGATAGACGCGCCGCTTGAACGGTACGATCAGATCGGGCAACTGCTCGGGATCGACCCACTTCCATTCGCAAAATTCGGCCGGATCGTGGGCGTCGAGCACCACGTCGCTGTCTTGGCCGTTGAAGCGCAGCAGCAGCCATGCCTGGCGCTGGCCGCGATATTGGCCGCGCCACAGCTTGCCCAGCAATTCGGGCGGAAGATCATAGAAATGCTCTTCGCGGCTCTGCGCCAGCACGGTGACGTGCTCGCTCGTCAGGCCGGTTTCCTCGTGCAGTTCGCGCATCGCGGCGGGGACCAGTTCCTCGCCGTCGTCGATGCCGCCCTGTGGCATCTGCCAGGCGTCACCTTCCTTGTTGTCGATACGCTTGCCGACGAAGACGCGGCCTTGGGGATTGACGATCATCAGCCCCACGCAGGGGCGATAGGGAAGAGCGGCAAAGGGGTCCGCACTCATGGATAGGTGGTCCTCGTTCAAACAATAGGGCGCCCGGCATCTAGCACACCGCGCAGCGCCGCCAGAATTGCTTCCAGATCAGCCTGCGCGCTGGGGATGGCCTTGCGCACCTGGATAAAGCCGTGGATCGTTCCCGCGCGTTCGGTGAACACGAGGGGCGATCCGGCGCGTGCCAGGGCCGCGCCATAGACCCGCCCGCTATCGCGAATCGGATCGAGGCCTGCGGTCACTAGCACCGTAGGGGGCATGCGGTCATGCCCGCCGTTGAGCGGAAAGGTGCGTATGCTGTCGGCCGGCGCGGCATAGGCATCGGCAAACCAGCGCATCACCTGGGCATCGAGCAGAAAGCCTTCGGCAAATTCGCGGAAAGAGGCGTGGCCATCCACCGCATCGGTCAGTGGGTAGATCGGCACCTGGGCGATGACCGGCACGGCGGCGGGATCGGCAGCCAGCGCCTGGGTAACCACGATCGCGAGATTGCCGCCGGCCGAATCGCCGATCGGCACCAGGCCGGTGACCTCCAAGCCCAGCTCCGCCGGAGATTGCGCGATCCAGCGCGTTGCCGCTTCGGCATCGTCGGTGGCGGCAGGAAACGGATGTTCGGGCGCGAGACGGTAATCGACCGAGACCAGCGGCAAGTCCATCTGCGCGGCGATCTCGGTGCAGACGTTGTGATGGCTGTCCAACCCGCCCAGCACGAAACCGCCGCCGTGATAGAACACCAGCACTGGCCCCGGGGCGCGGGCTTCGCGGCTGTCATACAGGCGCAAGGCAATTTCGCCGGCTGGCCCCGGGCACTGCAGGTCGCGGATCACGGGCAGGTCGCGCGGCGGCAGGTCGGCCAGTTGCTGCATGGCAACATAGGCGGCGCGCGCCTGGTCCACCGGCATCTGGTGCATCGCGGGGGCACCGGCGGCAGCCGCCTGGCGCAGGTAATCGAGGAACGCCTGCACATCAGGACGGACAAAGAGCGGTTCGGCCAAGGCCCATTCTCCAGTTGCGGCACCATGGGCGCCCAGCGCGCAGACCTGCACCAAGGGGCAGGCGGCCAACCATGGCCAAGTGGGCCATTACCCTGCACATAGCAAGGCATGACGAGCCCAACAATTGTCTGGCTGCGCCGGGATTTGCGCCTGCAGGACCAGGCCGCCTTCGCTGCCGCAGCCGCCAGCGGCAACCCGGTCATCCCGGTCTATGTGCTGGACGACGAAACCCCCAAGCACCGTCGCATGGGCGCCGCGTCGCGCTGGTGGCTGCATCACAGCCTGGAACGGCTCGATGCGCAGTTGCAGGCCATGGGATCGCGCCTGATCTTGCGCCGCGGCAAGTGCGATGCGGCGCTGGCCGCCATTCGCCGCGAGACCGGCGCGCGCGTGGTTCATGCACTGCACCATTACGAGCCGTGGTGGCGCCTGGCAGAGCGCGCGGTGGGGAAGGCGCTGGACTTGCGCCTGCATCACGGCAATTTCCTGCTGCCACCCGGCACGGTCACCACCGGTGCGGGCCAGCCCTACAAGATCTATACCCCGTTCTGGCGCGCCAGCCTGCAGCAGTTGCCGCCCCCGCCGCCCCAGCCGGCGCCCGCAAGGCTACCCGCCCCAGCGTTCTGGCCAGCGAGCGACGACCTGGACGATTGGCAGCTTTTGCCCCAGCGCCCGGATTGGGCCGGCGGCATGCGCGAGACCTGGACGCCGGGAGAAGCGGGCGCAGCGCAGCGTCTGGAAGAGTTCGTCGATCGTGCCCGTCGCTATGACGAGCAGCGCAACCTGCCGTCTTGTTCGGGCACCTCGATGCTGTCGCCCCATCTCCATTTCGGGGAAGTGTCTCCCGCCACGGTGTGGCACGCCGTGGCCGATGCCGGCGGCAGCGTGGACGTGTTCCTGAGCGAACTGGGCTGGCGCGACTATGCCGAGAACCTGATCCTGCAATGCCCCGATTACGGCGCGCGCAATGGCCGCGCGGCGTTCGATGCCTTGCCGTGGCGTGACGCACCCGAAGAGCTTGCCGCCTGGCAGCAGGGGCGCACCGGTTATCCCATTGTCGACGCCGGCATGCGGCAGTTGTGGCACACCGGCTGGATGCACAACCGCGTGCGGATGATCGCCGCCAGTTTCCTGATCAAACACCTGCTGATCGACTGGCGCGCGGGCGAGCAGTGGTTCTGGGATACGCTGGTCGATGCCGATTACGGCGCGAATGCCACCAATTGGCAGTGGGTGGCAGGTAGCGGGCTGGATGCCAACATGTTCGTGCGGATCATGGCGCCGCTATCGCAATCGGCCAAGTTCGATGCGGCGGCCTATATTCGTGAATGGGTGCCCGAGTTGCGCCATCTCGACGATGCCGACATTCATGATCCACAACGCCCACCGCGCGGCTATCCGGCCAAGATCATCGATCATGGTCAGGCGCGGGCGCGGGCTCTCGCCGCGCATGGCGCGATGAAGGCGCAGGCTTGAGACGAGATTATCGGTAGCGGCAGGGGCGGGCGGCTCAGCGCCCGTCGCCGTCGGCCTCTCCGCCATAGCGCAGCAGCAGCGCGTCATGCTCGCGCTGGGTCAAAAGGTTGGCAAAGGCACAGCCGACCAGGCCGGCATGCCACCACACGACCTCGGCCTCGCGCGGTTCCAGGCCGGGCAGCGTGAGGTAAACCTTGCTGCCCTGGGCCAGCCGCACCGAAGCGAGCGCCGAAAAGCCGGCCAGTGAGAGATCAAGCACTAGGGTTTGCGCGGCGCGGGCCCCGTTGCGGCGCAACTTGGCCGGAATGACCATGCGCGAGCGCGGGGCGCAGCGATCGTCGCTGGCGGCTGCTTCGTAATCCTGCTGCCAATTGATTGTCGGCATTGGCCCTGACCTGCTGAAGCCGTGGTTCCAGGCCGCGCAGCACGCGGCCGTTGTGGAAGCATGAGGAAAGTGCGTTACCAGCAGGTTAACAGGCGCAATGACACCCTAAGATTTCATGCGATTGTGACATGTAACCGCGCGGAAAGCTCAGGCGGGTTCGTCCACCCGCTCGCGGTGCGGGCTGGTGAAATCGGCGCTGGCCAGGGTGACGATGCGCGCAGCCACCGTTTCGGGCGGCTTGACGCTGGCCGGATTTTCGCCGGGATAGGCCTTGGCGCGCATCTTGGTGCGCGTGGCACCCGGATCGACGATGGCCACGCGAATGCCCGAGATCGCGGCCACTTCCTGGGCATAGCTGGCCAGGAGATTGTCGAACGCCGCCTTGGTCGCGCCATAGGCGCCCCAATAGGCGCGCGGCGCGGCGCCGACGCTGCTGGTCAGGCCGATGACGCGCGCATCCTGGCTGCCCTTGAGCAGGGGATGGAACGCGCTGATCAGCGAGTGCGTCGCCAGCACGTTGAGCGTTATCGCGCGGCTGAAATCGCGCGGCTCGATCTGCCACACCGGGGTGAGGGCCGGCAGCACGGCGGCGTTGATCACCAGGATATCGAGCGCCACCCAGCGTTCGGAAATCGCCGACGCCAGGCGCGCCACGCCATCGGGTTCGGCCAGGTCGACCGGCGCGATCGTGGCATTGCCGCCGGCCTGGAAGATTTCGTCTTCCACCTTTTCCAGTTCGGCCGCCGTGCGGGCCACCAGCACCACATGGGCACCAGCGGCTGCCAGCGCCCGGGCCGTGGCGGCACCGATGCCCCGGCTGGCGCCGGTCACGAGGGCGACACGGCCGGCGAGCGGCGTTTGCGCGTTGGCGGCCGACACGCTCAGGCGACCTTGGCGGGCTTGGCCTTGAGCTTGACCGGCGAGCAGCCCGGCGCGCGATCACCCAGATCGGTAAGGCGCGTGGGATAGTCGCCGGTGAAGCAGGCGTCGCAATACTGCGGGCAGGTGCTGTTGCGCTGAACCTCGCCCACGGCGCGATAGAGGCCGTCGATCGAGACGAAAGCCAGGCTATCGGCCTGGATGAATTCGGCCATGGCGGCAATGTCCATCCGCGCGGCGAGCAGCTTCGAGCGTTCCGGCGTGTCCACGCCATAGAAGCACGAATGTTCGGTCGGCGGGCTGGCGACGCGGAAGTGCACTTCGCGCGCGCCGGCTTCGCGCATCATCTGCACGATCTTGAGGCTGGTGGTGCCACGCACGATCGAATCGTCGATCAGCACGATGCGCTTGCCGGCCACCAGGGCGCGGTTGGCGTTGTGCTTGCGCTTGACGTCGGCATTGCGGGCGCCGTCGGAGGGCTGGATGAAGGTGCGGCCGACATAGTGCGAGCGGATGATGCCAAGCTCGAACGGAATGCCCGATTGCTGGGCATAGCCAAGCGCAGCAGGAACGCCGCTGTCGGGCACGGGGATGACGAGGTCGGCGTCAGCCGGATTTTCCAGCGCCAGCTGCGTGCCGATGGCCTTGCGCACTTCGTAGACCGAGCGGCCACCCAGGATCGAATCCGGGCGGCTGAAATAGACATGCTCGAAGATGCACGGGCGCTGCGGCGTGTCGCCAAACGGGCGATGCGTCTGGATCGAGCCGTCGAGGGCCACCTGGACCAGTTCGCCTGGCTCCACTTCGCGCACCATGTCGGCGCCCACCACGTCTAGCGCGACGCTTTCGCTGGCGAACACCACGGCGTCACCCAGCTTGCCCATCACCAGCGGACGGATGCCGAGCGGATCGCGACAGGCAATCATGCCTTCGGGCGTCATGCAGATCAGCGAATAGGCGCCTTCGACCAGGCGCAGCGCATCGACGAAGCGATCGAGCAGCGTGGGATAGCGGCTGGTGGCCACGAGGTGGATGATCACCTCGGTATCCGAGGTCGACTGGAATATCGCGCCCTTTTGCACCAGATCGCGCTTGAGGAACATCGCGTTGGAAATGTTGCCGTTGTGCGCGATGGCAAAGCCACCGGCAGCAAGATCGGCAAACAGCGGCTGCACATTGCGCAGGCCCGAACCACCCGTGGTGGAATAGCGGACGTGGCCGGCGGCCATCATGCCCGGCAGTTCGGCGATTGCCTGGCCGCTGGAAAAGTTCTGCGCGACATGGCCGATGCCGCGGCGGGAGAAGAACTCCTGCCCGTCGAAGCTGGTGATGCCCACCGCTTCCTGGCCGCGATGCTGCAGGGCATGGAGCCCCAGTGCCGTCATCGCTGCCGCATCGCGCGCGCCAAGCACGCCGAAAATGCCGCATTCCTCGCGCAGCTTGTCGCCGTCGCGGTCCTCGAAGGGGTTGGTGGTGATCATCTGTCTCGCAAGCGCTCGCGCCAAAGACTCGCACCGGTGCGAAATGCCCCGGCCGAGCAATGGCGCCCATGTGGCGACGTTTGCCGCCAAAGGCAAGGGTGCGCGCAGCCCAGCCATTTGGCGTGGCCCGATTCAGGAGAAATTATCAATTAGCGCCATACAGTTGTTCAAGAGCGGCGATCACGGTGCAGCTGGTTTCCAAAACTTTACCATCGTATTGCGCGCTCAGCGCTGCCCCTTAGGTTGGAATTAACCATTTGGTGGCAGGTATAAGGGCCATGCAAACCGCCGTTCTTCCTCGGCCCCGTCTGGCCATAACCCCGGCAGCATCGCTGCGTGCCGCGCTCGTTACGGCACTCGCCTTTTTCATCAGTGCTTTCCTCGCCATCGAGTACAGCCGGCTGAGCGGCGGCGTGGCGATGGTGTGGGTTTCGAACGCGGTTCTCGCCTCGCGCCTCAATGCATTGCCGACGCGGGTATGGCCAGCAACGATTGCCGCAACCGGCGTCGCCAGTTGGCTCGTCACCGGTTTGTTCGGGCTTGGCTGGCTGGCCGCGCCCGCGATGATGGTGATCAACCTGTTCGAGGGCGTGGTCGCCGCGGCGATCCTGCGCCGCCTCATGAAAGACCACTGGCCGCAAGACACTGCCGAATGGATGGCGGGCTACAGCCTGGGGATCGGCTTGTTCGTCCCGGTGATCGGCGCCATGCTGGCGGCGGTGATCGTATGGCTGACACTGGGCCAGCCGATGCGCGCCAGTTTCGTGGATTGGCTGGTGGGCCATTCGCTGGGCCTGTTGATTTTCCTGCCGGCGGGCAGCCTGTTGTGCCTGGCCTGGCAAACGCGCCAGCCGCTGGTGCCCAAGGGCAATGGCCTGCGCGCGCTGCTGCTGATCGGCGTGATGATCGTGCTGACGATCGCGGTGTTTTCGCAGATCGCCCGGCCCCTGCTGCTGTTTCCGCTGTTGCTCGTATTGTTCGGCGCGGTTTGGGCGAATGCCATTGTCGCCCTCACGCTGCCGATCATTCTGGCAACGGTGGGCGGGCTGATGACCGTGCTGGGCCACGGCCCGATTGCCGACATGCAACTGGCACCCACCGATCTGCATGTCCTGGCCGGGCGGTTGCAGTTCTTCCAGGTCTATCTGGGCATTACCGTGCTGGCCGTGCTGCCGGTGGTGGCCGAGCAGGAACGCCGCCGCCGCCGCATGCTCGATCTGGCGAACAGCGAAGCGCGCTATCGCCTGCTGTCAGACCATGTGAGCGACGTGATCATCCACATGAGCCAGCGCGGTACGATCCGCTATGCTTCTCCCGCGATCACGCAATTGACCGGCCATGTGCCCGAACAACTCCACGGCGTGGATTTCCGCCAGATCGTGACGGAAGAGCACCGTGCCGCCGTGGCCGCTGCCTGGAATGCTGCCTTGGCCAGCCCGGGTGAACCGGTGGCGGTGGAGTTCCTGGGCCTGCCGCTGGGTGGCCCGGCGCGCTGGTTCGAGACCCATTTCCGCGCTGTCACCAACGAAAAAGGCGAGATCGATGGGCTGGTCTGCGTGACGCGCGACATCGCCCAGCGCAAGCGCATCGAGGAAGACCTCTCGCGCGCCGCGCTGACCGATCCGTTGACCGGTATTCCCAACCGCCGTGCCTTCTTCGAAACCGCCGAGCGCGTCGGCGCGCTGGGCGTGCCTTCGGCGCTGGCGGTGGTGGACATTGACTATTTCAAGCAGGTCAACGATCGCTATGGGCATGCCGTGGGCGATCGCGTGCTGCGCGCTTTTGCCGAGGCGGCCGTGGCGGCCGTGCGCTCGACCGATTTCGTGGCCCGCATCGGCGGGGAGGAATTTGCTGTCCTGCTGCCCGATACCGAACTGGTTCACGCCGAAAAGGTGTGCCAGCGCCTGGCCAAGGCGGTGAACGCGCTGGCGGTGGATACGCCGCAAGGCCCGGTCAAGATTACCATCAGCGCAGGCATCGCCGCGCTGGGTAGCCATCCAGATGCCGCGCTGGCGGCGGCAGACAGCGCGCTCTATCGCGCCAAGGCCGAAGGCCGCGCCCGGCTGCGCGTGGCCGCCTGAAAGGGCTTGGCAGCACCAAACGCGGGAACCATCGCGGCACTCCATGATTGGGCAGGGGCGTCTTGCCCTGTCGTGCCCGCCGTCCTAAAGCCGCGGCCGACAAATCCGTCCAGTTCCAGCGCGAAAGTGTGCCGCCTTTGATCCTCTCGCCTTTCGAATGGACCATCGCCAAGCGTTACATGCTACCCGGACGCGGAGAAGCGTTCATTGCCATGGTGGCCGGCATCAGCCTGGCCGCCGTGATGCTGGGCGTGGCCGCGCTGGTGATCGTGATGAGCGTGATGAACGGCTTTCGCGCCGAACTGCTCGACAAGATCGTGGGCCTCAACGGCCACGCCGTGATCCAGGCCTATGGCGGGCGGCTTGAAGATTGGCAGGATATCCTGGCCAAGCTGGAGAAGACGCCCGGCGTCACCCGCGCGTCCCCGCTGATCGAGCAGCCTCTGCTGACCAGCTTCAACGGCCGGGTGGAAGCCATCGTGCTGCGCGGCAACACGCCCAAGGATATCAACCGCCTGTCGGACAAGCTCAAGGCCGGCAATCTTGCCGCCTTGCAGCCGGGCAGCGACAACGTGGCGATCGGATCGCGCCTGGCTGAAAGCCTGGGTGCGCAGGTGGGTGACACGATCACGATCATCAACCCCGCTGGTCGCTCCACCCCATTTGGCACGGTGCCGCGCCAGGTGGGCTATAAGGTGGCGGCGATCTTTGAAGTCGGCGTCTATGACTACGACAACGCGTTCGTGGTTATGCCCATCCCTGATGCGCAGACCCTTTTGCTCACCGGTGATTCGATCGGCATGATCGAGGTGACCACCACCGATCCCGATACGGTGATGACCACGCTTGGCCCGCTCAAGAAGCAGCTGGAAGGCCGGGCCCAGATCGCCGACTGGAAGACGATCAACGCCAGCCTGTTTGAGGCCCTGGCCGTGGAACGCGTGGCGATGTTCGTGGTGCTGTCGATCATCGTGCTGGTCGCGGTGTTCAACATCCTTTCGTCGCTGATCATGCTGGTTCGCGCCAAGACGCGCGACATCGCGATCCTGCGCACGATGGGTGCCTCGCGGCGCAGCCTGCTCAAGATCTTCATGGCCATCGGCTTTGTCATCGGCGCGCTGGGGACGATCGTGGGCCTCGCGCTCGGCTTCGTGTTTCTCTATTTCCGCCAGCCGATCGTGCATCTGGTGGAACTGCTCACCGGCCAGAATCTGTGGGACCCTTCGATCCGTTTCCTGACCGAACTGCCCAGCCGCAGCGATCCGGTGGAAATCATCGTGATCGCGCTGATGGCGTTGGTCCTGAGCTTCCTTGCCACGCTTTATCCCGCCTTGAAGGCGGCCAGCACCGATCCGGTGCAGGTGCTCCGTTATGAGTGAGACGGCCATGAACCAACCCGTCGTCCGCCTGCGCAACCTGCGCCGCAGTTTCGAGCAGGGCGGCGTGCGCATCGACGTGCTGCGCGGCGTCAACCTCGATATCCGCCCCGGCGAAATCGTCGCGCTGCTCGGGCCGTCGGGCTCGGGCAAGTCCACCATGCTGCAGGCCGTTGGTCTGCTCGAAGGCGGCTTTGAAGGCATGATCGAGATTGCCGGCACCGACGCAGCCAAGCTCAATGGTGACGCGCGCACCGTGTTGCGTCGCGATCACCTGGGCTTTGTCTATCAGTTCCACCATCTGTTGCCCGATTTCAACGCCACCGAAAACGTGATCCTGCCGCAGCTCGTTTCCGGCAAGGCAGAGCGCGAGGCGCGCGAGCGGGCGACCGAACTGCTCACTGCGCTGGGCCTGGGCCACCGCCTCGATCATCGCCCCAGCCAGCTTTCGGGCGGCGAGCAGCAGCGCGTTGCCGTGGCCCGCGCGCTGGCCAATCGGCCGGCGCTGGTTCTGGCCGATGAGCCGACTGGCAATCTGGACGAGGCGACCGCCGACCGCGTGCTCGACGAGTTTCTCAAGCTGGTGCGCGGCGAGGGCAGCGCGGCGCTGGTCGCCACGCACAACGAACGGCTTGCCGTGCGCATGGACCGGGTCATGCGCCTGAACGAGGGCGTCTTGGTGTAAGCCCAGGTTCACATAGGTATTGCTTTGCTATGGAAACCGGAGGACGCTTTGTGCGTTGCCGGGGAACCCAAGGAGGGTTTTATCAGATGAATACCACAATTCGTGCCGAAGGCCGCGCAGGTGCCCAAGATTTCTGGAACGATCACGCCACGATCGTGACGCGCGATGCCGCGGGCAGCGTGCTGCATGGCTTTGCCGTGCTGCATTCGGGCAGCTTTGCCGAAATGGTCCGCATGATGGGCCGCATGCCCGAAGCCGATCGCAACGACCTCGTCATCGAAAAGTCCGGCGATCGCAGCTATGGCCCGGCCGAAGCGCTGGAACTGTTCAAGCGGGCTGACTTCCCGCTTTAATGCGGTGAACCAAGGCATTGATTTCGGGGGCCAAGCCGTGGCAACACGGCATGGAGACGGGACCGACCCGGAGCGATGCCTGCGGAGCACTGTCATGCATGATTCTGCCATAAGCGAGCCGAAGACCATTGCCGATTTCGACGCGCGCTTGCCCAATGGTGAGCGGGTCAGCCTGGCCGACCGGCTCGGCAAAGTCGTGCTGGTGGTGAACACCGCATCGAAATGCGGTTTCACCCCGCAATACGAAGGCTTGGAAACGCTATGGCGCCGTCACCGCGATGCCGGGTTCGAAATCCTGGCGTTTCCCTGCAACCAGTTCGGCGCGCAAGAGCCCGGCTCGGCTGACGAGATCGCCACCTTTTGCCAGGTGAATTTCGGCCTGAGCTTTCCGCTGATGGCCAAGGTTGATGTCAACGGCGACAAGGCCGAACCCTTGTTCGATTGGCTCAAGGCGCAGGCGCCCGGCGTTTTGGGAACGAAGGCGATCAAATGGAACTTCACCAAATTCCTGATCGATCGCAACGGCCATGTCGTGCGCCGCTATGCCCCCACCGACAAGCCCGAGGCGATCGAGGCTGATATCGTCGCTTTGCTTTAGGGCGCATGCGCCGATTGGACGTGGCGATTTAGAAAGCTGGACCCCGGATCAAGTCCGGGGTGACGTGGCGTTTAACCACCACACATTATTCTCGTCACCCCGGACTTGATCCCGGGTCCAGCTTTTCTCCGGCCTCACGCTGCGCCAGCTTGTTTCGGTTGTAAACAGTTGGAGGTTTTGTACAAAAACCCCAACCGCACAATCGACGCAGGGGGCAATCATGATCAAGCCAATTCACGCCATGCTGGCTGCCACAGCCATGGTGTCATGCCTGGCAGGCGGCGCTGCGCTGGCGCGTGATACGTCCACCGCGCCTTCCGCCACCGCGCCGACCAGCGCCGCCGCAGCGCAGGACGCGCGCCTGGCGGCATTTCTCGACAAGGAATTTACCGCTGAATTGGCGCTGCGGCCGCAGCTTGCCACCCGCCTAGGCCGCAAGGAAGGCATGGACCGGCTGGACGACAACAGCGATGCTGGCATGCTGCGCCGCCTGGAATGGCGGCGGGGCAGCGTCGCGCGGATGAAAGCCGCGTTTTCCCGTGATGCGCTCTCTCCCGAAGGACGCATCAACTACGATATCTGGGCGCTGGAACTCGATCGGGCCGAGCTGCAATACCGCTTTCGCCGTTACCAGCCGCCGTTTTATTCCTACCTCTATTCCGTCCACGCCGAACTGCCCAATTTCCTGATCAACACGCACCAGGTGCAGGACGCGTCAGACATGGCCGCCTATATCACCCGGCTGCGCGCGGTTCCGGCCGTGCTTGACATTGCAATCGGCCAATCCACCCAATCAGCCGCCATGGGGATCCTGCCGCCGCGGTTTCAGCTGGAACGCGTGATTTCCGGCAGCAAGGGCCTGATCACCGGCGCGCCGTTCGACAATGGCCCGGCCTCGCCCTTGCTCAACGATGCCGAAACCAAGATCGCCAAACTGCTGGCGGCCAAGGCGATTTCGCCGGTGCAGGCAGCCCAGCTGACCGAGCAGGCTGTCGATGCGGTGCGCGCCTTGCAGCCAGCCTATCAGCGGGTAATCGCCTGGGCGCAGGGCAATCTGGACAAGGCGCGTTCTGGCGTGGTCGGCGTCGGCACGCTGCCGGGCGGGGCAGACTGGTATGCTGCGGCGCTGCGCCTCAACACCACGACCGACCTGACGCCCGAACAAATTCACCAGACCGGCCTTGCCGAAGTGACGCGCATCAATGCCGCCGAAGACGCCCTGGCGCGCAAGGCCGGGTTTGCCGATGCTGCTGCGCTGCGGGCCGATATCGTGGCCAAGGACCCGCCGCGCCCGTGGACCGACGAATTGCGCGCGGCGCGCCTGGCCAAGTCCAACGCCATCGTCAATGCCAACCGCGCCCTGCTGCCCAAGGTGTTCACCATGCTGCCGGCCTATGGCACCGAGGTGGTGCGCGAGCCGGCATTCAGCGAAGTAGCCGGTGGCGCCGCCCACGCTGCCTTTGCCAGCGCCGATGGCAAGCGGCCGGGACGGGTATGGCTGCACATGCTGGGCGAGAAAGACCCCGATGCCACGCTCTATACGCTGATGTGCCACGAGGGCATTCCCGGCCACCTGATGCAGGGCGATATCCAGGTGCGGCAGACCGGCACGCCGCAGTTCCGCAAGGCCTATACCTATGTCGCGTTCAGCGAGGGCTGGGCGCTTTATGCCGAGCGGCTGTGCAGCGAAATGGGGGCGTTCCCCGATGCCGCCGCCGATCTGGAGCGGCTGGATGCCGAACTGTTCCGCGCCGCGCGCCTGGTGGTGGATACCGGCATCCATGCCAAGGGCTGGTCGGAAGACCAGGCCGTGCAATACCTGATCGACACCGCGCATCTGCCGGCGCAGCAGGCCCGTTCGGAAGTGCGGCGCTATATCACCGTGCCGGGGCAGGCGACTGGCTACAAGGTGGGCATGCTGCGAATCGTCGCGCTGCGGGAAAAGGCGCAGGCCGCGCTGGGCGCCAAGTTCGATCTGCGCGGCTTCAACGATCTGGTGGTAAGCGCCGGTTCGGTGCCGCTGTCGGTGCTGGAAGGACGGGTTGACGCTTGGATTGACGGCCAGCGGGCCAAGGGGTGATGCTTATCTGTTGATGAGGGCACGCTGCCCCTCAAAATCAGGCGAAGGCCATGCTATCTTGCCGGCATGGCCTTCGCACCCTTCGTTCCGCTGCGCGTCTTTTCGTCGTACACCATGCTGGACGGGGCGATCGACCCCAAGGCGATTGCCAAGACCGCAGAAAAGCGCGGCTTCCCGGCCATCGCTATTACCGACCGTAATGGCCTTTACGGCAGTGCTGCCTTTGCCAAGGCGTGCAAGGACGGTGGCGTCCAGCCGATCATCGGCACCATGCTGGCCGTTGCCCGCCCCGAACGCGAGGGCGCATCCAGCCCCGGCTTTGGCCCGCAGGCGCCAACGATCGATTGGCTGGCGCTCTATGCCCAGGATGCGCGGGGCTATGACAATATCTGCCACCTGGTCAGCCGGGCCCACCTCGATCGCCCGCTGGAGCATGCACCGCACGTGCTGCTGTCCGATCTGGAAGGCTATACCGACAGCCTGATCTGCCTGACGGCAGCGGGCGAGGGCGCGCTGGTGCGCCTGCTGGCCGGTGAACAGCAAACCGCAGCCGAAGCCTATTGCACGCGGTTGCAGGCCCTGTTTCCCGATCGGCTCTATATCGAGGTGGCACGCCGCAACGAGGCCAACGAGCAGGCCGCCGAAGAGGCCCTGATCGCGCTGGCCTATGCCCGCGATCTGCCGCTGGTGGCTACGAACCCGGCCTGCTTTGCCGATGCGCAGTTCTATGATGCGCATGATGCCATGCTGTGCATCGCCAGTTCCACCCATGTCGACAGCCCGGATCGCCCGCGGTCCTCGGAACAATGGTGGATCAAGCCGATCGAGGCGATGCAGGAGCTGTTTGCCGACCTGCCCGAGGCATTGGCCAATACCCTGGTGGTGGCGCAGCGCACCGCCTGCATCCCGCCCAAGCGCAAGCCGATCCTGCCCAGCCTGGCTGGCGACAAGGAAGGGGAGGCGCTGGCCTGCGCGCGCGACAGCCGCATTGGCCTGGTCGAGCGGCTCAAGCCCTATTACCCTGAACACTGCCACGCCGAATTGGCGCAAGTCCTGTGCCTGGAGCCAGAGGCAGAACCGGATGGCGCGGACTACCCCGAACTCGTCGCGGCGGGCGTGTGGGACGAGGTGCTGGAATACCGCAAGCGATTGGAGTTCGAGGTTTCGATCATCAACCGCATGGGCTTTGGCGGCTACTTCCTCATCGTGGCCGACTTTATCAAGTGGGCCAAGGATCATGACATTCCGGTGGGGCCGGGGCGTGGTTCGGGCGCCGGCTCGCTGGTCGCCTGGGCGCTGACCATCACCGACCTTGATCCGATCAAGCTGGGCCTGCTGTTCGAACGCTTCCTCAACCCGGAACGCGTATCGATGCCAGACTTCGATATCGACTTCTGCGAAACGCGGCGTGGCGAAGTGATCCGCTATGTCCAGGCCAAATATGGCGCCGATCACGTGGCGCAGATCATCACGTTCGGTAAGCTGAAAGCGCGCGCCGTGCTGCGCGATACCGGGCGCATCCTGCAGATGAGCTATGGCCAGACCGACCGGCTGTGCAAGATGGTGCCCAACCATCCCACCGATCCCTGGACGCTGGAGCGCGCGCTCAACGGCGTGATGGAATTGAAGCGCGAGTACGATCGCGATCCCGAGGTCAAGCGCCTGATCGACCTGGCGCGCCAGCTGGAAGGCCTGCCGCGCAACAGCTCTACCCACGCGGCGGGCGTGGTGATCGGGGACCGGCCGCTGGCGAAACTGGTGCCGCTCTATCGCGATCCTCGGTCAGACATGCCGGTGACCCAGTTCGACATGAAGCATGTCGAGGACGCAGGGCTGGTCAAGTTCGACTTCCTCGGCCTCAAGACCCTGTCGGTGCTGCGCAAGGCCGTGGACCTGCTGGCCAAGCGCAGCATCACCATCGATCTGTCGCTGCTGCCGCTCGATGATGCGGCGGTCTATCGCCTGCTCCAGGTGGGTGACACGGTCGGCGTGTTCCAGCTGGAATCGGAAGGCATGCGGCGCACGCTGGCGGCGGTGAAGCCGACCAATTTCGGTGACATCATCGCGCTCGTCTCGCTCTATCGCCCTGGCCCGATGGACAATATTCCCCTGTTCGGCCGCCGCAAGAACGGGCTGGAAGCGATTGAATATCCGCATGAAAAGCTGTCGGTGATCCTGGCGGAAACCTATGGCATCTTCGTTTACCAGGAACAGGTGATGCAGGCCGCGCAGATCCTCGCGGGCTATTCGCTGGGCGACGCCGACCTGTTGCGCCGCGCCATGGGCAAGAAGATCCAGGCGGAAATGGACCAGCAGCGCCTGCGCTTCGTGGCCGGGTGCAAGGAGGTGTCGCAGATCGAGGCGGGCAAGGCCAACGAACTGTTCGACTTGATCGACAAGTTCGCCGGCTATGGCTTCAACAAGAGCCACGCTGCCGCCTATGCCTTGCTGGCCTATCACACCGCGTGGTTCAAGGCGCATTACCCGCACGAATTCTATGCCGCGTCGATGTGCTTCGACATGCACCAATCGGAAAAGCTCAACATCTTTGTCGACGACATGCGCCGCAACGGCGTGGCGCTGGCCGGGCCTGACATCAACCATTCCGAAGCCGAATTCACCGTGGAGCGGACCGCCGATGGCCACGCCGTGCGCTATGCCCTGGCTGGCCTGCGCAACGTGGGGGAAAAGGCGATGGACGCGATCGTCGCGGAGCGGGAGGCGAGTGGCCCGTTCGCTACGCTCGACGATCTGTTCAAACGCATTCCCGCCGGCTCGATGAATCGGCGCCAGCTCGAAGCCCTGGCGGCGGCCGGCGCGCTCGATGGGTTGGAGCCTAATCGGGCCAAGATCATTGCCAACGCCGAACTGCTGATGGCCGTGGCCGATGAAGCGGTGCGCAGCCGCACCTCTGGCCAGGGTGGCCTGTTCGGCGGCGACGGGCATGATCAGCCGGCCACGCGGCTGGCGGAAACCAAGCCATGGAGCCGCACCGATCAGATGGCGGCCGAGCGCGAGAACTTCGGCTTCTATTTCGCCGCGCATCCTGTGGAAGAATACCGCGCCGTGGCGAGCGCCAATGGCGCGCGCACCTATGGCAGCTTGATGGCGGGTTCTGGTGATGGCGGTGGCGCCGCGCGATCGGCGGCGGTCATGGCGGCGCTGGTGGAAAACGTCCAGAAGCGCAAGACCAAGCGCGGCAAGGACTTTGTCATGGCCGATTTTTCCGACAGCAGCGGGCTGTTTTCGGCCTCGTGCTTTGAAGAAACCCTGGTCGACGATTTCGTCGCCTGGGCGCGCGAAGGCATCTGCGTGCTGCTCAATGTCGAACTCGATCGGCCCAACCCTGACGAGCCGCCACGCGTGACCGTGCGCGGCGCCCGCCCGCTGTCGAGCGTGACCAGCGCGGCGCGCATGCACCTGACGCTGGACGTGACACGCGAGGATGCCCTGCGCGAACTGGCGCTGCTCTTGCCGCGCGAGCCCGATGGCAAGGGTGAAGTTATCGCCCGGCTGCGAACCGCAAGCGGGGCCGAGCCGCGCGTGCGGCTGGGGCGCAATTTCAAGCTCGACAGCGATTTGATCGAACGGCTGGTGCCGATCGAAGGGCTGGCCAACATGGCACTGACCGCCAAGGCCGACCTGCGGCTGGTGAAATAACACGTCAGCCGGGCGACAAGACCCGGCAGTAACGAAAGGGCAGAGCGATGCTGGGCGGAATGCAGGACTGGCCGCTGCGCGTGGGCCGCTTGGTCGATCACGCCGCGCGAGAGCATGGCACGCGGGCGATCGTTAGCCGCTGGGCCGATGGCCGCGAAACAGAAACCACCTGGATAGAGGTGCGCGACGATGCGGCGCGGCTGGCAGCGACGCTGCGCCGCCTCGGTGTTCAGCCCGGTGATCGGGTGGCGACGCTGGCCATGAACCACGCCCATCACCTGGCTGCCTGGTATGGCATTCCTGGCGCCGGGGCGGTGCTGCACACGGTGAACCCGCGCCTGTTCGACGATCAACTCGAATTCATCGTCAACCACGCAGAAGACCGGGTCATGCTGTTCGACGCGGTGTTTGCCCCGCTGGTGGAACGGATGAAACCGCGCTGGCCCAGCGTGGAGCACTACGTCTGCTTTGACAGCGACGGGCCTGCGCCGGCCTTTGCCGATTGGATCGGCGACGATCGTGCCGATTGGGCGGAGGGTGACGAGCGCGAAGCCTGCATGCTGAGCTATACCAGCGGCACCACGGGCAATCCCAAGGGCGTGCTCTATTCGCACCGGTCCACCGTGCTGCACGCGCTCTCGATGCTGCAACGGCAGGTGTTTGGCCTGGAAAGCCGCAGTGTGATGCTGCCGGTTGTGCCGATGTTCCATGCCGCCTGTTGGGGCGCGCCATGGGCGGCGGCGAGCGTCGGGGCCAAGCTGGTCTTTTCCGCCGTGGCCGAGCCGGCCGTGCTGTGCGATCTGCTGCATCGCCACGCGGTAACCGCCGTGGCGGGGGTGCCCACGGTTTGGCTGGGGTTGACGCAATATGTCGATGCCACGGCCGATGGCGCCTTTCCGCCGGCGCTGCGCGATGTGCTGTGCGGTGGATCGGCCCTGCCGCGCACCCTGGTGGAGCGGTTCATGGCGGCGGGGCTGCGCGTCAGCCATGCCTGGGGCATGACCGAAACCTCGCCCATCGGCACGTCTGGTGGTGAGCCGTGGAACTGGGACTCGCTCGATTTCCAGACGCAGGTCTCGCTCAAGGCGATGCAGGGGCGCCCGCCGTTTGGCGTGGAGATGCGCTGCGTTGATCTGGGCGATGCCACGCGCGTGCTGCCCCGCGATGGCAAGACGGCAGGCGCGCTGCAGGTGCGCGGGCCGTGGGTGATCCAGCGCTATTTCAAGGCCGAGGCCGATGCCGTGGATGGCGACGGCTGGTTCGACACCGGCGACGTGGCGATCCTCCACCCCGAGGGCACGTTGCAGATCACCGACCGGACCAAGGACGTGATCAAGTCGGGCGGGGAATGGATCAGTTCGGTCGATCTGGAAAACATCGCCGTTGGCCATCCGGCCGTGGCCGAAGCCGCCGCGATCGGCATTCCCCATCCGCGCTGGGACGAACGCCCGCTGCTGGTGGTGGTGCCGCGCCCTGGAATGACCGCCACGGCGGATGACCTGCGCGACTATCTGGCCAGCCGGGTTGCCAAATGGTGGCTTCCCGATGCCTTGGTCTTTGTCGAAAGCCTGCCGCACACCGGCACCGGCAAGATTTCCAAGAAGGATCTGCGCGCACAATTCCATGGCTTTTCATGGGATCAAGCGCCATCATCGGCGGCAATCAACGGGAGAGAACCATGATCGTCACGACCACCGAAAACATCGCCGGCCATGAAGTGGTGGAAAGCCTGGGCCAGGTCTTTGGTGTGGTGGTGCGTAGCCGCGGCCTGGCCGGCAATATCGTGGCCGGCCTGCGCACGATCATTGGCGGCGAGATCAAGGAATATTCGGCGCTGGTCGAAGATACGCGGCGCCACGCGATCGATCGGCTGGTGATGAATGCGCGGCTGATGGGTGCCGACGCCGTGGTGATGATGCGTTTCGATTCCGGCTCTATCGGCCAGACCATGAACGAGGTGGTGGCCTATGGCACGGCCGTAAAGCTGGCCAGGCCGTGACCGGCGGGGCGCGCATCGCCGCGCTGGTGACAGCGGGGCTGGTCGGCCTGGGCGGAGTGGCCCTGCATCTGGTGACGGGTCATGGCTGGGGCTTGATCGGCGTTGGCGCGGTGATTGCACTGGGCACGTTGTTCGAAGGGCGTTACCGCGCGCGGATGCCCGAAGGACAGGTGCAGTGGCAGCGCACCGGCGAGTGCGAGGTGGACGTGGAAACCGGCGCGGTGGTGGAAGTGTGGTACGATCCGCTGACCGGCGCGCGCAAGTATGAGCCGGTTGCGGATTAATTGGGCGCTCAGGTTTCCACCACCCCCCGACCCCCTCCTCTGAAGAGGAGGGGGAGTTAAGTAGCTGACATAAAAGCCCCCTCCTCTTCAGAGGAGGGGGTTGGGGGGTGGTGGAAATCATGCGCCGCACCTCTCAAAACAAGTCCATCTGCCCATCCCGCGAGGGCGCGCGGAACTGGCTGCAATCCAGATCGAGCCGCTCCTGCGGTATCCCGGCGCGGCGCAGGGCCAGGCGGAAGCGGGTGCGGACAAGGTCTGCCCACACGCCTTGTGGTTTCATCCGGGTGTGGAAGCTGGCGTCATAATCCTTGCCGCCACGCATCGATTGCACAGTGTGCATCACCTTGGCGGCGCGATCGGGGAAATGGGTGTCAAGCCATTCGCGGAACAGCGGCGCCACCTCGTGCGGCAGGCGCAGCATGATCCAACTGGCCGAGCGCACACCCAGCGCGCCGGCATCCATCAGGATCTGTTCGAGGAACTGATCGGTAATGGCCGGAATGATCGGCGAGACGCCGACATGCGCGGGAACACCGGCCTTCACCAAAGTGCCGAGCGCGGCCATGCGCTTGGCCGGGCTGGCGGCGCGCGGTTCGAGCAGGCTGGACAGGCGCGGATCGAGGCTGGTGATCGAGATGCCGACCGCCACCAGCCGGCGCGCCGCCAGCGCGCGTAGCAGATCGAGATCATCGAGCACGCGCGCAGACTTGGTGGTGATGGTGACGGGGTGGCCCACGTCCAGGCACAGTTCCAGCACTTGGCGCGTGATGCGATAATCCCGCTCGATCGGCTGATAGGGATCGGTGTTGGTGCCCATGGCCAGCGGCCTTGGGCGGTATCCGCGCTTGGCAAAGGCCTGGCGCAAAAGCGCCGCCGCCTGCGGTTTGGCAAACAGCTTCGTCTCGAAATCGAGGCCGGGCGAGAGATCGTGATAGGCGTGGGTGGGTCGGGCGTAGCAATAGATGCAGCCATGCTCGCAGCCGCGATAGGCATTGACGCTGCGGTCAAACGGAATGTCGGGAGAGGCGTTGAACGTGAGGACCGACTTGGGAAATTCCTCGGTCACCGTCGTGCGCAGGGGCGGGGCGGCGCCGTCGATATCAGGCGCCATGTCACGCCAGTCGCCATCGGCCTCGCGCTGGGCAAGGCCGAAGCGCGTGGGCACCGCGCCGGATTGCGCACCCCTGCCTTTGATCGGTTGCATGCATGAGAACATAGCATGAACATGCGGGCAGAGGAAGCCAGTTCCTCCCCGGCACGGGGAGGGGGACCAGCCAAAGGCTGGTGGAGGGGTGTTTGCCTCTCACACAGCGTGTCTGGCTGACAATCCCCTCCACCACGCTTCGCGCGGTCCCCCTCCCCGTGCCGGGGAGGAGCTTACTTTTCGAGCAGCCTTGGCATCAGTTCGACGAAGTTGCAGGGGCGATTGCGGCTGTCGAGCTGTTCGGCCAGGATGCCGTCCCAGCCATCCTTCACCGCGCCGTTCGAGCCGGGCAGCGCAAAGATATAGGTGCCGCGCGCCACCACGGCGCAGGCGCGGGACTGGATCGTGCTGGTGCCGATGGTCTTGTAGCTGAGCCAGCGGAACAGCTCGCCAAAGCCGGGAATGTCGCGGGTCTTTACCCGGTCGAGTGCTTCTGGCGTCACGTCGCGGCCGGTCAGCCCGGTGCCGCCGGTGATGACCACGGCATCTACCTTGGGATCGTCGATCCAGTTGTTGAGCCGGGTGGCGATGACGCCGGCATCGTCCTTGTCGATGCCGCGCGCCACCAGGGCGTGTCCGGCATCGCGAATGCGCTGGGCAAGGATGTCGCCCGAGGTGTCCTCATCCGGTCCGCGCGTGTCGGACACGGTGAGCAGGGCGATGTTGATCGGCTTGAAAGTGCGCGTCGTGTCTATGGCCATGGCGGCGTGATGCGCTCAATTCCCGCCCATCGCAACCCGGACATTGTCTGCGCCGGCCAGGCCCGGGAACTTGGGCCACAAGCCCTGGACCAGGCCGATCCGGCTATCCGACGGGCCACCGGCCTGGCGTTCGTACATCCAGTAGTTGCGCATCACGGCAGAAACATAGCCGCGCGTTTCCCAATAGGGGATCGATTCCATCCACAGCAGCGGATCACCCTGGTCCTTCACCTGGGTGTTCCAGCGCGCCACCGGCATCGGGCCGGCGTTGTAGGCGGCGATCACCTTGGGCAGCAGCCCGCCAGTGGCGCCATTGTCGCGCAGCCGCGTGAGGTAGGTCTGGCCAAACGCCAGGTTCACGCCGGGCAGATCAAGCTGGGTATCACGGCCCTGCATGACCGGATCGGCCCGTGCCATGTCACGCGCGGTGCCAGGCAGCACCTGCATCAGGCCCTTGGCGCCGGCCGGGCTGGTTACCGCCGTGCGGAAGTTCGATTCCTGCAGCGAGTGGGCAAAGAGCAGCGCGGGATCGACTTTCCAGCCATTGGCCGGAACCCACTTGGGCGCGGGGAAGCGTGCCGCTTCATCGGCGCGCGCGCCAGCCGGGGCGTTATAGGCCATCCACAGTTGGGTGGATGGCAGGCCCAGGTCGCGCGCCAGGCGCGAAAGCGGGGCATACTGGCTGGGCGCACCGATCCGCGCCTGATAGCGCAGAACATCGTCGGCCAGACCATCCTCACCGATTTCAGCAAGCTGGACGGCGAGGCGCACATTGTTGACATCGCGAAGCGATTGCCAATCGGTAGCGGAGAAATCGGGCGCTGGGGGCGGCGTCGCGCTGCGCAGGCCGAGTGCCTCTGCGGCCATCATGCCATAGAGCGTGTCGCTGTTGCGGGCAGCCGCGCGCAGCATGCCGGACACCTTTTCCGGCTGGCGGCAGCGCACCATCGCGCGGCTGGCCCAGTAATAGCCGGCCGAAACCAGTTCCGGGTTGCTGCCCTGCGTCGCTGCCTGCTGGAACGCATCGGCCGCAGCCATGCAATCGTCCATGCGCCAGGCAGCGAGGCCGGCGGTCCACAGCGCCTCGGCCACCCATGGGCCAGAGCCGCCCTGCGTGGCGGAGAGCGCGACGAGCCGGGCATTGGCATCGTCGTTTTCGATGTAGAAGCTCCAGCCCACCTTCTGGCGCCATTCGGCGCGGGCGTCGGAGGAAAGGTTGGCGTCGATCCCATCGAGCAGCACGCGCGCGCCGGTGGGGTCATCAGCCTTGATCCGCTCTTGAATGGCCTGGGCCACGCTATCGGGCATCGTGCCATCGGCAATGCTGCGCGGGCGGGTGCGGCGCGGCGTGCTGGGCAGCGTGGCGAACGATTGCGCGCTGGGCGTTATCGGCAGCGAGATGGCCCCGCGCTTGAGCGCCAGGCGGCCGAGCTGGTCGGTCCACGGCAGATCGGGCGCGCGGGCGATCAGATCGGTGAGCGAGGCGAGATCCGCCTTGGGCGAGGTGGCGGCCAGATAATACTGCGCACGGGCCACGGCCTGAAGCGGGCCATCGCTGCGCTGGGCCAGCATGGTCTGGACATTGGTCCAGTCCTGCCGCTCGATCGCGGCGAACAGCTGGGTGTAATAGGTGCGGTCGTCCTGGCTGAGCAGGGTTGGCACCGCGGTGCGGTCTGCCCGGCTGCGGAAGTACTCCACGGCCGCGCTGTTGGCGTGTGCAGGCGCGGCCAGGCCGGCGATGCAGGCAAGGGCTGCAGCCGGCAGGCAAGCGCGGTGAAAGCGCCGGATCATCACGTCAGGTCTGTTCCCGTCCAGTCAAGCAAGCGGTTCCACAAGGCCGCCTTGTGCGCCGGGCGAGCCACGAGCGCCGCAAGGTCGTATGCGAAAACCGCAGGTACGCATCCACCGTCATGGTTAAACTCTCGTAAATCGGCAGCATTATTCGGCAAGCTGTGGCCAAGAAGCGTTGAAATGCCGCTGCGGCCCAGGATCAGCACGCGTTGGGGAGCTGCCAGCGCCGCGTGATGGGCGAGGAGTGCGCCCAGACCTTCTGCCCGCAACTGGCCCCAATCGGGCATCGGCACATGCACCGGCAGGGCGGCGGCGCAATAGACCTGCTCGCGCGCCAAGCCCAAAGCGGCCAGCATCCCGTCCACCACCTTGCCGCCTCGTCCGCTGAGCAGGCCGGCTTCGTCATCCGCCTCGGGCATGGGCAGCAGGATCATCAGCGGCGCGCCGGCCGGGCCGGTGGGGGCGATGCGGCGCGCTGGCGGGAAGGGCAGGCTGGGCGTTTCCAGCCACCAGGCGTGGAAATCATCAAGGGTTTGCGGCCAGTCCCGCGCCAGGCCGCCCATCGCCGGCGGCGGTGGTGGCGGGGCAAAGCTGGCGGCGCCATTTCCGGCCTTGGCATTGGCCTTGGCCGCAGCCTTGCGATCGCTTTCCAGCCAGGATTGCGGCGTATCGCTCAACATTCCATCGAGCCCGGCATCCTCCCACCAGGCAAAGGCAGCGTCGACCAGGGCAGACAGGGAATGGCCGGCGGCCGTGCCGGCAGGGGGCTGGCTCATGCCGCAACCTGTGGCGCGATGCCTTTTTGTCTCATGAGGCAGCTTGTCATGCACACCCTATTGACCTTGGGCGCCCCAGCTTTCAAGGCTGCGCTGCATAATCGCGTGATTAACAGCCCTCAGCAGGAACGGGCGATGGAGCGGGGACGATGAGCGAACGGGAATCGATGCCTTATGACGTGGTGATCGTCGGTGGTGGGCCTGCAGGCCTGGCTGCCGCGATCCGGGTGAAGCAGCTCAATCCCGAACTTTCGGTGTGCATCCTGGAAAAGGGCTCCGAAATCGGCGCGCATATCCTGTCCGGCGCGGTGGTCGATCCCAAGGCGCTGGACGAACTGCTGCCCGAATGGCGCACCATGGGCTGCCCGATGGCCGAAGTGCCGGTGACCGACAACTGGCACTGGGTGCTGACCAAGACCAAGAAGTACGCCATCCCGCACTGGCCGATGCCGCCGTTCATGTCGAACGAGGGCAATTACACCGGCAGCCTTGGTAACCTGTGCCGCTGGCTCGCCGAACAGGCGACCGAACTCGGCGTGGAAATCTTCCCCGGCTTCCCCGCTGCCGAAGTGCTGTTCAACGAGGCCGGCGCCGTGATCGGCGTGGCCACGGGCGACATGGGCGTGGCCAAGGATGGCAGCCACAAGGGCGATTACCAGCCCGGCATGGAACTGCATGCCAAGTACACCCTGTTTGCCGAGGGTGCGCGCGGCAGCCTGACCAAGCGGCTCAAGCAGCATTACGATCTTGAGCGTGATTGCCAGCCGCAGGTCTATGGCCTGGGCATCAAGGAATTGTGGGATATCGATCCGGCCAAGCACGTGCCGGGCCGCGTGCTGCACACCCAGGGCTGGCCGCTGTCGGAAAGCAATTCGTGGGGCGGCGGGTTCCTCTATCACCAGGCCAACAACCAGGTGGCCTTGGGCTTTGTCACCGCGCTCGATTACGCCAATCCCTATGTCTATCCCTACGAGGAATTCCAGCGCTGGAAGCAGCACCCGGAAATCCGCGCCATCCTGGAAGGTGGCCGCCGCGTGGCCTATGGCGCGCGCGCGATCAACGAAGGCGGCTGGCAATCGGTGCCGCGCCTCTCGTTCCCCGGTGGCGCGCTGATCGGCTGCTCGGCCGGCTTCGTCAACGTGCCGCGCATCAAGGGTAGCCACACCGCGATGAAAAGCGGCATGCTGGCGGCCGAGGCGATCGTGGCGGCAGCCGCCGCCGGGCGCGAGCATGACGACATGGTGGAATACGATGCCGCCGTGCGCGACAGCTGGATCGCCAAGGAACTCAAGCTGGTGCAGAACGCCCAGCCGCTGGTGTCGAAGTTCGGCGGTTCGTGGGGCACGATCCTGGCCGGGGCCGACATGTGGGCCCGCGTGCTCAAGGTCAATCCGGTCAAGGGCCTCAAGCATCATACCGATGCCGAGGCGACGCAGCGCGCCGATCTCTACAAGCCGATCGCCTATCCCAAGCCCGATGGTGTGATCAGCTTCGATCGCCTGACCAGCGTGTCGTTCTCGTACACCAATCACGAGGAAGACCAGCCGTGCCACCTGGTGTTGAAAGACCCCGAGGTGCCCACGCGCGTCAACCTGCCGCTCTATGCCGGGCCAGAGGCGCGGTTCTGCCCGGCGGGTGTCTATGAATTCGTGGGTGTGGAAGAAGGCACGCCGCGCCTGCAGATCAACGCGCAGAACTGCGTGCATTGCAAAACCTGCGACATCAAGGACAAGACCCAGAACATCGACTGGGTCACGCCCGAAGGTGGCGGCGGCCCCAATTATCCCAACATGTAAGGCCCTGTTGTTCAGACCATGGATGAAACGGCCTTTGCCAAGATCAACCTGGCGCTGCACGTCCGCGCGCGGCGCCAGGATGGCTATCACGCGCTGGAAACTGCGTTCGCCTTTGTCGACACCGGCGATGAACTGGCGGTAAGCCCGGCAGCGCAGGATGCCTTGCGCGTGGTCGGTGAATTTGGCGGAGAACTGGCCGATCCCTTTGGCAATATCGTGGCCAAGGCGCTGACTACGCTGCCGCGTGAGCAAGGCTGGGCGGTCACGCTGGAAAAGCGCTTGCCGGTGGCGGCCGGGCTGGGTGGTGGATCGGCCGACGCCGGCGCGGTGTTTCGCCTGGTCGAGCGGGCGCAGGGCCTGCCGAAGGATTGGCACGCGCGCGCCGCTGCGCTGGGCGCCGATGTGCCCGCTTGCGTAGCGAGCCAAGCCTGCATCGGGCGCGGCACCGGCACCGAGCTGGAAGCGGTGGACAATCACTTGGCAGGGTGCCCGGTGCTGCTGGTCAATCCGCGCATTCCGCTGGCGACCGGACCGGTGTTCAAGGGCTGGGATGGCGTCGATCGCGGCCCGCTGCCTACCGGAAACCTGCGCACCATCGCGCTGGACGGGCGCAACGATCTGGAAGCACCGGCGCTGGCGCTGGTGCCGCAGATCGGTGACGTGCTCGCCGCGTTGCGCGCCACGGGCGCATGGCTGGTGCGCATGTCCGGCTCTGGCGCGACGTGTTTTGCGCTGTTTGACGATACCGTCGCGCGCGATGCCGCGCAGGCGGCAATGCCTGGTGCATGGTGGACTCTGGCCGGAGCGTTGCGATGAGCGCCGAGGCCTGGACCCTGTTGGGCACGCCCACAACAGGTGGGGTGCTGATCGTTTCCGACCACGCATCGGCGCGTGTGCCAGGCGATATCGATCTGGGCATCGATCCTGCCCTGCTGACCCAGCACATGGCCATCGACATTGGCGTGGCCGGCATCGCCGCCATCCTGGCGCAAACCCCGGGCGTTGCGGCATTCCTGGGCGGGGTGAGCCGTCTGATCTGCGATTTCAATCGCGATGCCGATGCGCCGGGCGTTGTGCCCGAAGCGAGCGACGGGCATGCGATCCCCGGCAACCGGCTCGACGCCGCTGCTCGCGCAGGGCGGCTGGCGCGGTTCTTCGATCCTTATCATACCGCGCTGGCGCGAATACTGGCGACGAATGAACCGGCACTAATCCTTTCGCTGCACAGCTTTACGCCGCGTCTTTCAAGTGATCCCGAACAGCAGCGGCCGTGGCACGTCGGCGTGTTGTACAACGACGATGCGCGCGCCGCAGCGCTGGCGCTCGATTGGCTGGGTCAAGAGCCGGGCCTGTGCGTGGGCGATCAGCAGCCCTATTCGGGCCGCCTGCTCAATGCCACGATGAACCGCCATGCCGAGGCGCACGGGCGGGCCTATGTCGGGCTGGAACTGCGCCAGGATCTGATTGGCGACGCGGCGGGCCAGGCGGAGTGGGCCGCGCGGCTCTCCCGGTTGTTGCCAGCGGTGGTTGCGGGCCTCGCCAAAAAGTCGCAAATGTAACCTTGGACGCGTCGGCTCACGTGGAGTAGGGGCACGTGCTTGCGCCTGCGCGGCGCGAGAAAATTGCATGCCTGGAGTTTCCGAACAATGCCCGCCTACCGCTCCCGCACCTCTACCCACGGCCGCAACATGGCGGGCGCGCGCAGCCTGTGGCGCGCCACGGGGATGAAGGATGGCGATTTCGGCAAGCCGATCGTCGCCGTGGTAAACTCGTTCACGCAGTTCGTGCCGGGCCACGTCCACCTCAAGGACCTGGGCCAGATGGTGGCGCGCGAGATCGAGGCCGCGGGCGGCGTTGCCAAGGAATTCAATACCATCGCGGTGGATGATGGCATCGCCATGGGCCACGACGGCATGCTCTATTCGCTGCCGAGCCGCGATCTGATCGCCGATAGCGTGGAATACATGGTCAACGCGCACTGCGCCGATGCGATGGTGTGCATCTCCAACTGCGACAAGATCACGCCGGGCATGCTGATGGCGGCGATGCGCATCAACATTCCCGTGGTGTTCGTTTCGGGCGGGCCGATGGAAGCGGGCAAGGTTGTTCTGCGCGGCAAGGAACACGCGCTCGACCTGGTCGACGCCATGGTCGTGGCCGCCGATGACAACTACACCGACGAGGAAGTGGCCGATATCGAGCGGTCGGCTTGCCCGACGTGCGGTTCATGCTCGGGCATGTTCACCGCCAATTCGATGAACTGCCTGACCGAAGCGCTCGGCCTCTCCCTGCCCGGCAATGGCTCCACCCTGGCGACCCACGCCGATCGCCAGCGCCTGTTCCTGGAAGCAGGTCGCCTGGCGGTGGACCTGTGCAAGCGCTATTACGAAGAGGGTGACGAGAGCACTCTGCCGCGCTCGATCGCCAACTTCCGCGCGTTTGAAAACGCGATGAGCCTCGACATCGCCATGGGCGGTTCGACCAACACCGTCCTGCACCTCTTGGCCGCCGCGCACGAAGCCGGGGTCGATTTCACCATGGCCGACATCGATCGCCTGTCGCGCGGGGTGCCGGTGCTGTCCAAGGTGGCACCGGCCAAGAATGACGTGCACATGGAAGACGTGCACCGCGCCGGCGGGATCATGGCGATCCTGGGCGAATTGGACCGCGCCGGGCTGCTGCATACCGATACGCCGACGGTTCATGCACGCACCATGGCCGATGCGCTGGCGCAGTGGGACGTGGCGCGCACCAATGCGCCCTCGGTACAGGAGTTCTATCGCGCGGCCCCTGGCGGCGTGCCCACGCAGACCGCATTCAGCCAGAGCCGCCGCTGGGCCGAGCTGGACCTCGATCGCGAAAACGGCGTGATCCGCAGCGCCACCCATGCCTTCAGCCAGGACGGCGGGCTGGCCGTGCTGGCCGGCAACATCGCCGCCGACGGCTGCATCGTGAAAACAGCGGGCGTGGATGAAAGCATCCTCACGTTCACCGGCCCGGCCAAGGTCTATGAAAGCCAGGACGCTGCGGTGACCGCGATCCTCACCGGCCAGGTGGTGGAAGGCGACGTGGTGCTGATCCGCTATGAAGGGCCCAAAGGCGGCCCCGGCATGCAGGAAATGCTCTATCCCACCAGCTATTTGAAGTCCAAGGGCCTGGGCAAGGCCTGCGCGCTGGTGACGGACGGGCGCTTTTCGGGCGGCAGCTCGGGCCTGTCGATCGGCCATGTCTCGCCCGAGGCGGCCGAGGGTGGGGCGATCGGCCTGGTGGAAACCGGTGACCTGATCGCCATCGACATTCCTGGCCGCAAGATCGATGTGCTGGTGTCGGCCGATGAACTCGCCCGCCGCCGCGCCGCGATGGAGGCCAAGGGCGCCGATGCCTGGCAGCCAGCCAAGCCGCGGGCGCGCAAGGTTTCGGTGGCGTTGCAGGCCTATGCCGCGATGACCACGAGCGCGGCGCGCGGCGCGGTGCGCGA
>NZ_KE148420.1:0-221 GCF_000410615.1 Novosphingobium sp. B-7
CTGTCCTTGCTGCTCGGCCTGGGCACGCTGGCGCTGCCGGCCACGGCCTTGCCCAAGCCTGCCGGCGCGAGGGCGCAGCGGCCGATCAGCCCGGCGGGATGGCGCCTGTTGCTGGCCATGGGCCTGTTTGCCGGGGGCAGCCTGTCGATCTGGCCGTTCATGGAACGCGCCGCCCACGCCATTGGCCTGCCCGCCACCACGTTTGGCTGGTTTCAATCGCT
>NZ_KE148420.1:458-6510 GCF_000410615.1 Novosphingobium sp. B-7
CTGGCGGTGATGATGACGGCCACCTGGCTGCTGGCGCAATCGGTGGGCGCGCTGGGGGCGGGCCTGCTGGCCGATGCCACGGGATCGTTTGCCGGGGTCGGGCTGGTGGGGTTTGCCGGTTGCGCGCTGGCGCTGGGCCTGGCCATGCCGCTGGCGCGCGCCCGGCCGCACTGTCCCTGAGATGGTCTGCGCCCTTGACAGTGTGGCTGGGGCGCTCTCTGTGCTGGGGGAATGACCGCCGCCGCCGATCCTTCGCCGCCCGCCCTGCCGATGCACGAGCGCATCCGCCAGGAAATCGAGGGCCGCATCCTGGCCGGTGACTTGCGCCCGGGCGAACGCATTCCGTCGGAACTCGAGCTGATGGCGCACTATGGCTGCGCGCGGATGACGGTGAACAAGGCGCTGTCACGTCTGGCGGAAAGCGGGTTGCTCGATCGGCGCAAGCGTGCCGGCACATTCGTGGCGCGGCCGCGCACGGTTTCCATGGTGCTGGATATTCCCGATCTGGCGCAGGAAGTGCAGGGGCGCGGGCAGGCCTATGGCTTTCGCCTGCTGTCGCGCAGCCTGGGTGATACCGCCAGCGATGCAGAGGCGGCGGCCGAACTCGGCCCGGTCGGCCCGATCCTGCGGCTGTCGGGCCTGCACCTTGCCGATGGCGCGCCGCTGGCCTTGGAAGAGCGCGTGATCAACCTGGCGCTGGTTCCCGGCATGGCCGAGGTGGATTTCACCACCGATCCCCCTGGCGGCTGGCTGTTGCGGCACATTCCCTGGACCGAGGCGGAAAACCGCATCGGCGCGGTGTCGGCCAGCCGCGACCAGGCGCGCGCCCTGGGCGTTGCTGCGGGTGCCGCCTGCCTGGTGGTGGCGCGGCACACCTGGCGCGGGGCCGATAGCGTCACGTTCGTGCGTCAGACATTCGTGGCCGGCGCCTATGAACTCGTGGCGCGGTTCGGCCCGACCCGATAAGCCGTGATCTTGCGCTGATCCTGCAGATGCTGCACGATCGGCGCATGGATAGGATCGATCACCGCATTCTTGCGCATCTTCAGGCCGATGCCTCGGCCAGCCATGCTGACCTGGCAGAGGCTGTGCACCTTTCGCCCTCGCAATGTTCGCGCCGCATCGCCCGCCTGCGCGAAACCGGGGTAATCCGGGGGCAGGTAGCCCTGCTCGACGAAGCGGCGCTGGGCCTGGGGGTCGAGGCCTATGTCACCGTGACCATGGCGTCCTATGCGCGCGAGGTGGTGGGCGGCTTTCACGAGCGAATTGCCGGCCTGCCCGCCGTGGTCGATTGCTGCGCCCTGACCGGCGACGCGGACTATCTGCTGCGCATCGTGGCGCACGATTTGGCCGCCTTCACGACCCTGCTCAACGAAGAGATCCTGGGCCATGGCGATGTGGCTAACTTGCGCTCGTCCATCGTGCTCGACCGGATCAAGCGGACCACCGCGCTGCCATTGCCTGCGCCGCATGGTTGACGCGTTCAAGGGCTCCGTTATGCGCTGATCACGCAGGCATAGGCGGTTTTACGTCCAACTTCGCGCGGACCGTGCATCGCCTTTGGGCTAGAATGTCTCCAAACACGGTGGCTGCCGCGTCGGCACGCCCCTGCTGGTGGAGAGACACGCGCCATGGCCGCATCGACCGATCTGTTTGAAAACCCCCTGGGCCTCGATGGGTTCGAATTCATCGAATTTGCCAGCGCCGATCGCGGCAGCCTGGGCCCGGTGTTCACCGCCATGGGCTTTACCCACATCGCTAACCACCGCAGCAAGGATGTGGAACTGTGGCGGCAGGGCGGGATCAACCTGATCGCCAACTATGAAAAGCGCAGCCCGGCTGCCTATTTTGCGGCCGAGCATGGCCCCTCGGCCTGCGGCATGGGCTGGCGTGTGCGCGATGCGGCCAAGGCCTATGCCGCCGCGCTGGAACGCGGGGCAGAGCCGGTCGACGTGAAGACCGGCCCGATGGAACTGCGCATTCCCGCCATTCGCGGCATCGGCGGATCGATCATCTACCTGGTCGATCGCTATCACGGCGGGCAGTTCGGTGACCTGTCGATCTATGACATCGATTTCGTCTACCTGCCCGGGGTGGATCGCCAGCCGGTGGGCGCGGGCTTTCACACGATCGATCACCTTACGCACAATGTCTATGGCGGGCGCATGGCGCACTGGGCCAGCTTCTACGAGCGCGTGTTCGGTTTCCGCGAGATCCGCTATTTCGATATCAAGGGCGAATACACCGGCCTCACCAGCCGGGCGATGACCGCGCCCGATGGCAAGATCCGCATCCCCCTCAACGAGGAATCGCAAAAGGGTGGCGGCCAGATCGAAGAGTTCCTGCGCGCCTACAATGGCGAAGGCATCCAGCACATCGCCTTTGCCTGCGACGACCTGATCGCCGGCTGGGACACGCTCAAGGCCAGCGGCACCCCTTTCATGACGCCGCCCCCCGCCACCTATTACGAGATGCTGGAAGAGCGCCTGCCCGGCCATGGTGAGCCGGTGGCCGAACTGCAGAAGCGTGGCATCCTGCTCGATGGTTCCACCGTGCAGGGCGATCCGCGCCTGCTGCTGCAGATCTTTTCGGAAACGCAGATCGGCCCGGTGTTCTTCGAATTCATCCAGCGCAAGAAGGACGAGGGCTTTGGTGAGGGCAATTTCACCGCCCTGTTCGAAAGCATGGAGCGCGACCAGCTGCGCCGAGGTGTGCTCAAGGTGGGGGAGGATGCGTGATGGACGCGATGTCAACCGCTGCGCCTGACAGCACGGCGCTGAACACGCAGCCCCCACTGCTCGGCGGGGTGCATCACGTTGCCTATCGTTGCCGCGATGCCAAGGAAACGGTGGAGTGGTACGGCCGCGTGCTGGGCATGGCCTATACCACGGCCTTTGCCGAGGATCATGTGCCGTCGACCGGCGCGTTCGATCCCTACATGCACGTGTTCCTCGATGCCGGCGCGGGCAATGTGCTGGCTTTCTTCGAACTGCCCAACCAGCCCGAGATGGGCCGCGATCCGGCAACGCCGGCCTGGGTGCAGCATCTGGCGTTCAAGGTGGCTGATGAAGCCACGCTGCTGCGCGCCAAGGCCCATATCGAGGCGCAGGGCATCGACGTGCTTGGCCCCACCTGGCACGGCCTGTTCAAGTCGATCTATTTCTTCGACCCCAATGGCCATCGCCTGGAACTGGCCTGCGATATCGGCACGGCCGAACAGGTGGAGATGGCCCGCGCCGTGGCGCCGGCCATGCTGGAGGAATGGGCGCAGACCCGCCGCGCCCCGCGCCACGCCGCCTGGCTGCACGCGCAGCCGGACGAGGGCAACCAGGCATGATCGACCACACCCACGATCCCCGCGCACAAAGCTGGGTGGACGGCGCAGCCGGCCATCCCGATTTCCCGGTGCAGAACCTGCCGCTGGGTGTGTTCTCGCACAAGAATGGCGACACGGCCCCGCGCATCGCCACCGCGATCGGTGATCATGTCGTCGATCTGGCGGGCCTTGCCGCCGATGGCGCGCTGCCGGCAGGCCTGGCCACGGCGCTGGCGCAACCCACGCTCAACGCCCTGTTCCGTCTGGCCGAGGCAGACCGCGTGGCGCTGCGTCATGCGCTGTTCGCGCTGCTGTCGAGCGAGCGTTGCCGCCTGAAAGTGACGCCGCATCTCTATCCGGCGGCCGATGTCGTGCTGCATCTGCCGTTCGCGATCGGCGATTACACCGATTTCTATGTCGGCATCCATCACGCGACCGCTATCGGCAAGCTGTTCCGCCCCGACAATCCCTTGCTGCCCAACTACAAGCATGTGCCGATCGGCTATCATGGCCGGGCGTCTTCGGTGCGGGTTTCGGGCACGCCGGTGGTGCGGCCATGGGGCCAGCTTAAGGCGCCCGATGCCGATGCGCCCGTCCATGCTCCGTGCCGGCGCCTGGACCACGAGCTGGAACTGGGCCTGTGGATCGCGGGCGACAATGATCTGGGCGCGCCGGTACCGATCGGCACGGCGTGGGAGCGGATCGGCGGCGTCTGCCTGCTCAACGATTGGTCGGCGCGCGATATCCAGGCCTGGGAATACCAGCCGCTGGGACCGTTTTTGGCCAAGAACTTTGCCACCACGGTCTCGCCCTGGGTGATCACTGCCCAGGCACTGGCCCCGTTCCGCACCACGCCACAGCCGCGGCCGGCAGGCGATCCGCAGCCCATGCCCTATCTGCGCGAGGAGGGCGAAGGCGCCCTGGCGATTACCCTGGAAACCACGCTGCGCACCGCCGCCATGCGCGCGGCCGGGCTGCCGCCGCACCGGCTCAGCCACGGCAACAGCCACGCGGCGATGTATTGGACCCCGGCGCAGATCGTGGCGCACCATGCCTCGAACGGTTGCGATCTTCATGCCGGCGATCTGCTCGGCACGGGCACGCTGTCTGGCCCCACGCCCGAAAGCGCGGGCAGCCTGATGGAATTGAGCCAGGGCGGCAAGGCGCCGCTGCCGCTGCCGGGCGGGGAAAGTCGCACGTTCCTGGAAGACGGCGACGAACTGGCGCTCCATGCCCGGGCAGAGCGGGTCGGCTTTGCCACGATCGGGTTTGGCCCTTGCGTGGGGCAGATCATGCCGGCGCGCCAGCCGTGGGCCTGACGCTTCACGGCTATTGGCGCTCCGGCGCGGCCTGGCGGGTGCGCATTGCGCTGGCGCTCAAGGGGCTGGAGCATGCCACCTGCGCGCACGACTTGCGCACCGGCGCGCAGCGGGCCGCTGCCTATCGGCAGCTCAATCCGCAGGGCCTGGTGCCCGCGCTCGATCTGGGCGAGGAAGGCGTGCCGCCGCTGACGCAGTCGCTGGCGATCATCGAATGGCTGGAGGAAACCCACCCGGCGCCCGCGCTGCTGCCGGCCGATGCGCTGGGCCGCGCGCGGGTGCGGGCGATGGCCCAAATCATTGCCTGCGACGTGCACCCGCTGGGCAACTTGCGCGTGTTGCAGGCTCTCAAGGGTGATATCGGCGCCAGCGAAGACCAGGTGCAGGCCTGGCTGGCGCGCTGGATGGGGGATGGCCTCGCCGCGCTGGAGGCCATGGTCACGCGCTGGGGCGCCGGCTTTGCCTATGGCGATGCGCCGGGTCTGGTCGAATGTTGCCTCGTGCCGCAGCTTTACGCCGCGCGCCGGTTTGGCGTGTCGCTCGATGCCTTTCCCCGCCTAGTGGCCATCGATGCGCGCTGTGCCGCGCTGTCCGCCTTTGCCGCGGCGCATCCTTGCGCACAGGAAGACGCCGATCAGGCGTGATTGGCGGCTGATGTGCCCGGTGCCTCGGCCACGGCCGGCGGAAACGGAAAGCGGCCGTCCTGCACCACCTGTTCCAGCGCGCTGGCGTTGAGGATCAGGCCGCTATCGGTGACGATGCGGAAGCTTTTGCGTGTGTCGATGTTCCAGCGCAGCATCAGGCGGACGATTTTGGCCAGCGGTTCGGGCCGCACACTTTCCACTTTAATGAAGGGCTTGGGCTCGGCCTCACTGTGTGTGGCAGACCATTCAAGCCAGGCACGCTGCGTCCAGTCGATGGTCATGACCGCCCCCGGTTATTGCGGTGCAAATGAAACTAAATGCACAGCAAAAGTTGTGGTCCCGTGTCAAACCTTAGACATTTCGGCAGATATTGCAATCGGCCGTCCCGCAAACCCGGCTTGGATTGTAATATTGCGCTGCGCTGCAACAATAATAGCGGCGGTGCGCAAGGGCTTGAACACCTGGTCTTTCCGTGAAAAGAACAAGTTCGATGCCCTAACGATTGTGATGATCACGACGCAGGCGGGAGAGGACGATGATGGTCAAGCAGAGCAAGCGCCGCCGCGTGGTGCAGGCAGCCATTCCCGGAGCAGTGCTGGTTGGCTTGCTCGCCGTGCCCGGCCTGGCGCAGGCGCGCGGGGCAACATCGGTTCCACCGGCATCCGGGTCGGGCCTGGCGCAGCGTTGCCCGCTGCTGGCGGGCATGCGCTTTGCTCCGGCCGATGGCGGGCGCCCGGTGCAGATCATGGCCGCGCAGGTCGTGCCGCAAAGCG
>NZ_KE148421.1:0-1176 GCF_000410615.1 Novosphingobium sp. B-7
GCCGAAGCCCGCGCCGCCACTTTGCGCGAAGGGCTGCGCCAGGCCAACCGCCTGGCCACGCTGGGCCAGGTCACGGCCAGCGTGGCCCACGAAACCGCGCAACCTGTCGCCGCGATCCGCAACTATGCCGCCAGCGCCACGCTGCTGCTCAACCGCGGCGAGAGCGCCGAAGTTGCGCACAACCTGGCGGCGATCACCCGCCTGGCCGATCGCATCGGCGCCGTGACCGAACATCTGCGCGGCTTTGCCCGCAAGGGCAGCCGGGGCGATGGCGCGGTACCTCTGGCCGAGGCGATCGATGGCGCGCGGCTGATCCTGAAAGAACAACTGGGCCGCGTGGCGCTGTCCCTTCCCGCGCCCGATCCGGCCTGGCAGGTACGGGCGGAAAAGACCCGGCTGGAACAGGTGCTGGTGATCGTGCTGCAAAACGCGATCGAGGCGCTGGCCGGCACCGCCGCTCCGGCGATCCGCCTGGATATCCGCCGCGATGGCGCGATGGTCGATGTGGACATCGCCGACAATGGCCCCGGCCTTGCCCCCGATATCGCCGCGCGGCTGTTCACGCCCTTTGCCACCAGCCGGCCGATGGGCCTTGGCCTGGGGCTGGTGATCGCCAAGGACATCATGGAAGAATTCGGCGGCAGCCTGGTCCACGTGTCCAGCCCTGCAGGTGCCTGTTTCCGCCTCAGCCTGGCCGTGGCGGAATAGCCGGTGGCAGAACCTGCCCGCCTGATCGCCCTGGTCGAAGACGACGAGGATCTGCGCGCCTCCACCGCGCAACTGCTGCGCCTGGCCGACTTTACCGTGGAAGCCTTTGCCGACGCGCCCGCAGCGCTGGCGGCGGTGGGTGCTGCCTGGCCCGGCCTGGTGATCAGCGACGTGCGCATGCCCGGTCTTTCGGGCATAGACCTGTTCCGCGCGCTGCATGCCCGCGATGCCGAACTCCCGGTGATCCTCATCACCGGGCATGGTGATGTTGGCATGGCGGTCGATGCGCTGAAAGCTGGCGTTTGGGATTTCCTGACCAAGCCTTTTGCCGCAGAAGCCCTGATCGCGGCGGCAGAGCGCGCCGCCCATGCCCGCGCCCTGGCCCTGGAAAACCGCCGGCTTCAGGCCCTGGCGCAAGACAGCGGCGGCAGCGCGCTGATCGGCGCCTCGCCCGCGATCCGCCGCCTG
>NZ_KE148421.1:1536-3928 GCF_000410615.1 Novosphingobium sp. B-7
GATTGCCACGGCCGGCGCGGGCGGCCAAGGCAGCGAGGCGGCCGCCCCCCTGCCCCCGGCCCTGCTGCACCGCATTGCCGGCATGCGCATCGCCATCCCGCCGCTGCGTGCCCGGCGCGAGGATATTCCGCTATTGTTTGCCCACTTCGCGCAAGAGGCCGCTGCCCGCGCCCGGCTGCCAGTGCCACGCCTGGTGCCCGCCGTGCAGGATCGGCTCGATCATCACGCATGGCCCGGCAACGCCCACGAACTGGCCCGCTTTGCCCAGCAGTTCGTGCTGGGCCTGGTCACGCCCGACAGCAGTGACAATGCTGCGCCTGCCCCGCAACCCTTGGCAGACCGCGTCGACGCCTTCGAGCGCGAGGCGATCATCGCCGCCGTGCGCGCCGCGCAAGGGCGCATTGCCACGGCGATCGCCACGCTGGGGCTGCCGCGCAAGACCTTTTACTACAAGATCAACAAGCTGGGCATCGATCTTCAGGCTCTGCGGCAAGAATGACAGCGCCGCGCCAAAACGGAACGATGCCGTTCAATTGAGCAGGGCGGCTTCTCCCCACACCACTGGATCGGGCGCCACGCTGGCATTTTCCGGGCGAGCGATCAGCTCGATCAGATGCACGCCGCGCACATCGGCCGCAAGCGGCACCAGCGCATGGCCCGCGTGCAGCGGTGCGGACTGCGCCAGCAAGCGTCCATCGCCATAGACCAGGAACGTCACCGCGCCGCTGTTGCCCCAGGCCGCATCATCCACCCCGACGCGCGCGGTGAAGCGGGCATGGCCGGCGTTGCGCACTTCCATACGCGATCCAGCCAGGATGCCGATCCCGGTATCGAGCTTTTCGTGGCCGGCCTGTAACTGCTGGCCATAGGGGCCGGTATCGACCGCCGCCCCGCCCCAGCCGCCATAGCGCGGATGCTCGCCGCCCCCGCGCGTATCGTTCCACGGCAGCAAGCCGCGATGCACCAGCGGATCGGGCTGTGGTTGCACCACGCCATCGATCGCCGGATTCACACTGCCGGGCATTTCCGACAGATATAGCCCGCCCGCCAGGCGATGGCGGCCCACCAGCTTGAGCAGCACGGTTTCATGCGGGCCAAGCGGCACAGTGGTTTCGCCGGTGAAGCTGCCGGTCTTGCCGGTCCACAGGTCGGTCGTGGCGATCGTTCCGGTCAGCTTGGCATGCTCGGCCGTCAAGGTGGCGTGGGTCGGCGCGGCGCTGCGGTTGAGCAGGGCCACCGCCTTGGTGCCATCGGCCAGCGTCTTGACGTAGATCTGCACTTCGGCGCTGTCATAGGCGAGCACGGCCTGGTTGCCGGCGCGATCCTGGTTGAGCGCAATCGCCTGGGCCCAGCCGAGCAGCGCGATCTGGTCGGACGTGGCCTGGCGCAGGTCCATCCCGATCAGCAGCGGGGCGTTGAGCATGGCCCACAGCGCCAGGTGCGAGCGCGCCTCCACCATATGCGCGGCATCGAATTCGCCCTTGCCGATGAACAGCATGTCGGGATCGTTCCAACTGCCGGGATGGGCATAGAGCGCGCGCCGCGCCGTGGTATCGAGGTTGTGCAGCATGCGCGCCCAGGTGGGCGAAATGTCCTCGCTGGTGCGGCTCATGTTGCCGATGTCCTTGCCCCAGCTGCGCACGTCGGCCGATCCCCACAGGCACAGCGACAGGACATAGTCGCCCGCCGGGCGGGTGCGCGCCAAGGCATCGGCCACCGCGCCATAAAGCCGGCGCACTTCGGCAATGTCGGTGCGTGGCAGGTCATCGAAATCGATCACCGGCCCGAGCGGGCGATAGAGCCCGGCCTTGACCCGCGGATTGTCTGGCCCAAGCCCGCGGATGCCGCAGCCATCCACCTTGATCAGGTCGAAATTCCACTCGCGTAAATATAGTGCGATATCCTGCTCGACATGGCCATAAAGGCCGGTTTCGCGCTCAGCCTGGGTGCCTTCGGGCAGATTGGGCGCATCCGCGCCGCCGAACACCTGGCTGCAGGTGTTGCGGCCAATGTCGGAATAGATTCCGGCCTTCAGGCCCATGGCATGCAGCCGATCGGTCAACGGGCGCAAGGAGGTGCCGCCATCGGCCGTTGTGGCAGACGGGAAGTTGGCCGTGCGCACCAGCATGCGGCCATCGGGCATGCGCCGCTTGAGCCACCAGCCATCGTCGATATCGACATAGCGATAGCCCTTGGCCGCCAGGCCACTGTCGACCAGCAAGCGGGCCGAGGCCATCAGCTTGGTTTCATCGACCGCCGCGCCAAAGGCATTCCAGCTGTTCCACCCCATCGGCGGCGTGGCGGCTTGCCCGCGCGTGTTGGCGCTCCACCGGCCAGTGGGCGCCAGCGGATCGGGCGCCGCTGCGGCGTGGCAGCCCGGCGTCAGGCAGGC
>NZ_KE148422.1:0-433 GCF_000410615.1 Novosphingobium sp. B-7
GGCGGCGCGCCGCTCGCGGTGCTCGGCCTGGCACGCGGCGATGCCAGCGCCCCGGTGCGCAGCGATCGCCTCCCGCTCTTGGGCAGCCTGGCAGACCAGGCCGGCCTAGCGCTCGAACGCATCCGGCTTGAGCATGACATGGCCGGCGTGCGCCAACTGGAAGAGCGCGACCGGTTGCGTGCCGCGCTGCTGTCTTCGATCAGCCACGATCTGCGCACCCCGCTCACCGCCGTGGTCGGCACGCTGCGCGAACTCACGCCCGCCAATCCCGAGCAAGTGCCGATCCTTGCCACTGCCCGGGCCGAGGCGGAACGGTTGCAACGCTTCATCGCCAACCTGCTCGACATGGTGCGGATCGAGGCCGGCGCGATTGCCCTGCGGCCCGAGGCGGTGGACCTGGCCGAGGCCGTGGCCAACGCGGGGGACGATCTGC
>NZ_KE148422.1:448-4463 GCF_000410615.1 Novosphingobium sp. B-7
TGCGCCGCACGCTCGGCACCCGCGCCGTGACGATGGATATCGCTCCCGATCTGCCGCTGGTGATGGTCGATCCGCGCCTGTTTCACCACTGCCTGATCAACCTGATCGAGAACGCGGTGCGCCATGGTGGGGAAGAAGGCGCGATCATTCTGTCGGCCCAGCGCCGTGCCGATGGGCTCGACCTGCTGGTGCTGGACGAAGGCCCTGGCCTGCCGCCGGGCATGTCGCTTCGCATATTCGAAGTTTTCACAAGAGTGGAAGGCTCCGATCGCAAGGGCGGCACCGGCCTGGGCCTGGCCATCGTCAGGGGCTTTGCCCGCGCCATGGGCATCGATGTCAGCGCCGCCAACCGCAGCGATCGCCCCGGCGCCCGCTTCACCCTGCATTTCTCGGAAAGCCAGTTGCGAAAGATCAGCGCCGAATGAGCAGCCTTGCCACCCGCGTCCTGGTGGTGGACGATGAACCCGCCATCCGCCGCCTGCTGCGCGGCAGCCTGGCCCGCGCCGGGCACGAGGTGATCGAGGCCGCCGATGCCCGCGCTGCCCTGGCGGCACTGGCGATCGACAAGCCCGATCTGGTGCTGCTCGATCTGGGCCTGCCTGACCGCGACGGGCTGGAACTTATCCCGCTGGTCAAGGCCACGGGCGCAGCACTGCTGATCGTTTCGGCGCGCGACGCCACCGATGAAAAGGTTGCCGCGCTCGATCTGGGCGCTGATGACTATGTCACCAAGCCGTTCGACACCGACGAAGTCCACGCGCGCATCCGCGTGGCCCTGCGCACGCGGCTCAACCGCGTGGCGGAAGAGCCGGTGGTCCAGGTTGGCGCCGTAACGGTGGATTTGGCGGCCCGCCGCGTGCTGCGCGATGGGGTGGAAGTGCATCTGACGCCCAAGGAATACGGCTTTCTGGCGCAACTGTGTCGCCACCCGGGTCGCGTCGTGTCGCATGCCGCGCTGCTGCGTGCGGTTTGGGGGGCAGGGCATGAACACGATGTGGAATACTTGCGCGTCGCCGTGCGCGGGGTGCGCCGCAAGCTGGAGGACGGCGACGTTGAAGCGAGCATGATCCGCAACGAGCCCGGCGTGGGCTATCGCCTGATTACCGCTTAATCTGCACACTGGTTGCGCAGCGCTGCGTTATCCTGCATTTGCGTGGCGGGAGGTCTTTCGTATGCTCAATTCGCGTGATCTGGCTATACTCGACGTTCTGCAGCGTGACAGCGATACGCCCCTGGCCGATGTTGGCGCCAAGGTGCATCTTTCGCCGTCGGCCTGTTCGCGGCGCATCGCCCACTTGCGCGAGGCAGGCTATATCCGCCGCAACGTGGCGGTGATCGACCGCGCCAAGGTGGGGCTGCCGACCACGGTGTTCGTCACCGTCAGCGTGCGCACGCACAGCGCGGCGTGGACCGAGCAGTTCCGCCAGGCCGTGGCCGGCATCCCCGAAATCATGGAAGTCTATCGCCTGACCGGCAACATCGATTACCTGCTGCGCATCGTGCTGCCCAGCGTCGATGACTATGACCGCGTGTACAAGGCATTGGTATCGCGGATCGAAATGAACGTGGTCTGCGCCTCGATCGTGATGGAGACGGTCAAGTCTGCCGAAAGCCTGCCGCTGCATCATGCCGCCGCATTCTGAACGCGGCGGTTGACCGCGCCTTCGCGGCACTGCACCATCGCGCCTCCCTTGCGTTTTTGCCAAAGGATGCCTGCGCCATGACAGACTTTTCCGCTGCCCTGCCGCTCGATCGTCGGCGCATGTTCCAGATCGCCGCTGCCCTTGGCACCAGCGCCGCGCTGGGGGAGCGGGCCTTGGCCGCGCCGGCGGGCCAGGCCGGCCCGCAACCCAGCGCGGCTTCGGCTGCCAATGGCCTGAAAGTGGCTCCAGGCACGATCCGCCTCAATGGAAACGAATATTGGGAAGGGCCGGTGGACGACGGCACCGACGCTGCCCGCGCCGCCGTTGCCCGCAGCAACTATTACGATCCCGCCGGTGAGCGTGACGCCCTGATCGAGACCGTCGCGACGATGGAGCAGGTGGGCGCCGATCATGTCGTGCCTTGGGCGGGATCGGGCAGCCCGCTCGCCCGCGCCGTCGTCGGCTTTTGCAGCCCAGAGCGCGGGTTGGTAACCGCCGATCCCACGTTCGAGGTGGCCTGGATGGTGGCTGGTTACATTGGCGCGCCGGTGGCCAAGGTGCCGCTGCGGGCCAGCGACCAGGCCCACGATGTGCGTGCCATGCTGGCGGCCAATCCGCGCGCCGGGCTCTATCACATCTGCAACCCCAACAACCCCACCGGATCGCTCACCCCGATGGCCGACATCGTGTGGCTGGCCAATGCCATGCCCAAGGATGCCGTACTGCTGCTGGACGAAGCCTATCTGCACTTTTCCGGCGCGGCATCGGGCATGGATCTGGTGCGCCAGGGCCAGAACGTGGTGATCCTGCGTACTTTTTCCAAGATTTTCGGCATGGCCGGCATGCGCATGGGCCTCTCGATCGCCCGGCCTGACCTTCAGGCCAAGCTGATGCAGTACGATGGCGTAATCCAGACGCTGCAACTGCCGGTGCCGGCGCTCGCCTGCGCCAGCGCCAGCCTGCGCCGAATGGACCAGATCACCGCCCGGCGCGAACAGAACACGCAGACCCGCGAAAAGACCGCCGCTTTCCTCACGCAGCGCGGTTTCCCGGTGCTGCCCAGCGCCGCCAACATGCTGATGGTCGATTGGCGCCGGCCCGCTGCACCGATCAAGGCCGCGTTCGAGGCCAAGGGCATTGCCATCGGTCGCTCCTGGCCGATCTGGCCGACGCGATCGCGCATCACCATCGGCTCGCCCCAGGAAATGGAACGCTTTTGCAATACGGTGGAGCGGGTGCTGGCGTAGGGCCGAAGTTCCGTAGCAGAATAGCGGGACCCCGGATTTGATCCGGGAGCCAGCTACCTGGTTTTCCGCTGCTTTCGGTCAGGCCACAGCCCCCCATTTGCGCCTACGCCGGGCGGAGCAGCCCTGACGCCACCAGTTCGGCCAGGTCGGCAGGTAGCGGCACACCCGCTGCTATCTCCGGCGCGGGTTCGGGCGTGCCGAGGGTGGTGCGCATCGGCAGGACGCCGGCCCAGACTGGCACGTCCGCCTCATCCGCGTCGCCGGGTGGGCCGACGCGGTCCTTCACGCTCGCTTCGGCGATATCCATCCACATCACCGTCGTGGCCTTGGCCTCCTGCGCGGTCATCGGGCGCAGTGTGTCCCACCGGCCGGGGAACAGGCTGTCGACCATCTGGCGAAGCGCAGCGGCGCTTTCCTGCGCATCGGTGATCTTGTTGGCGCGGCCAAATACCATGGCGCTGCGATAGTTGACCGAATGGTTGTAGGCCGATCGCGCCAGGACATAGCCATCCATCAGGCTCACTGTCAGACATACCGCTTGCCCTTCGGCCTGTCGCAGGAACCGGCTGGCCGAAGACCCGTGCCAGAACACGCGGTTGCCCTGCCGCCAGTGGAGCGTTGGCGTCACATAAGGCGCGCCGTCGATCACATAGCCAACGTGGCACATGGGCGCGGCATCCAGTACCGCATGAACATCGGCCCAGGCATGGCTGGCGCGATCGTGCATGCGGCGCACGCGGCTGCGGTCTGTAACGGGAAACTGGTTTGTCATCGCTTAGGCCTCTTGCTGTGGCAGGCTGGTTTTGCCGACAAAGTGGTTTGTTGATGAGGTCCACTTGTCAAAATATGAGCAGTCCGCTTAAGGCGCCCCCATGCATGCCGAACCGCTGACCTGGCTGGTGTTGAACCGCGCTGCGGGCGATCTGGAAGGGCAGGTCTATCGCGCGTTTCGCGAACGTATCCTGGCAGGCACGCTGCCGGCCGGGGCGCCTTTGCCGTCGACGCGCGCGCTGGCTGTGGCGCTGGGCATCGCGCGCAGCACGGTGGTGGCCGGCTATGACCGGCTCGCCGCCGAAGGCTTTGTCCATGCCACGCCCGGTTCTGCCACCCGCGTCGCGCCTTTGC
>NZ_APCQ01000328.1:0-2354 GCF_000410615.1 Novosphingobium sp. B-7
GGCCGGCTTGGCGCCGTCACGGGGCGCGGCGCGGTCTGCGCGCGGCGCGGGCTTGCCATCGGGACGGCGTGTACTTGCGGCCTTGTTGGAAGCGGCGGGCCGTCCCGGGCGGCCGCTCCTGCCTTTTGGGGGAAGTGTCATCGCCGGCCCATAGACCATCGCCGGCTTTGCGTCAAAGCGGGGGGCTTTGAAGTTCAGGCATGGGGCTTCGACAGGCTCAGCCCGAACGGGCGGGCAAGGAATTCCGTACGCCCTGAGCTTGTCGAAGGGCATTCCCCGCGCCTAGGGTGCCGATCGAGCAACCAGGAGACCACAATGGCATCGGCCCCAGCGCCACAAAAACCAAAGGGCTGGCAGCTGTTCAAGCTGGCATTGCAAACGCGCAAGTCGGCCACGATGCTGGGTTTCGGGTTTTCCTCGGGCCTGCCTTTTGCGCTGCTGATCGGCACGCTCAACGCCTGGCTGGGTGAGGTGAAGATCGATCTGGCGACGATCGGCGTGCTGTCGTGGATCGGGCTGACCTATTCGTTCAAGTTCCTGTGGTCACCGCTAGTGGACCGGTTGGCATTGCCCGGGCTTGAGCGGCTGGGGCGGCGCAAGAGCTGGATCGCGCTGTGCCAGGGCGTGCTGGTGGCCAGCTTTATGGGCCTCGCGGCCACCGATCCGACCCGCTCTATGGGCTCGTTCGCACTTTTCGCTTTCCTGGGCGCACTGGCATCGGCAACGCAAGACGTGGCGATCGATGCGTGGCGCATCGACGTGGCCGATGAGCAGACCAGCGTGGAACTGCTTACGTCGATCGGGCAGTTTTCCTACCGCATCGCCTCGATCGTGGGGGGCGCGCTCGCGCTGGTCATGGCCGGGCGGATGAGCTGGCCGCTGGTCTATCTGCTGATGGCCGGGCTGATCGCGCTGATCATCGTGGTAACGCTGCGCGCGCCGGATACGCCGCGCGTAGGGCAGGGTGCGCTGCATGCCGCGCTCAGCCAGCCTGGCGAGTTGGTGCCTAAGGCACGAGGACTGGCTCTGCTGGTCGTGGGGTTAAGCTGGACCTGGGCGATCGTCACGATCGTGGTCTTCATGGTCCAGATGCTTCGTCCCCTGGCGCCGGGTGCAAAGCATCCGTCGGTGGCTGCTTTCACGCGCGAGACTGGCCCCTGGATCGTGCTCGCCACCGTCGGTGTACCCTTGCTGGTATCGGCAGTGGTCAATGCGCTCAAGGTGCGCGGGCAGGCGGTTCTGGTGGCGCCTGATGATGCACATGGCCCGGGGCGCACTGCGCTCAACCATCTTTATGTGGCGCTTGTTTCTCCGTTGTCGGAACTGGTCGGGCGGCTGCGCTGGGGCGTGCTGATCGTGATCGGCATGATCCTGACCTATCCGTTGTGCTATAATATGTGGGCCAGCTTCGCCTTTCCGTTCTATCTGGATTTCCTGCATTATTCCAAGGACGAGGTGGCTTTTGCCTCCAAGCTGTTCGGCATTTTCATGAGCATGGCGGGGGTTGGCCTGGGTGGCTTCCTGTTCGTGCGGGTGGGGCGCATGCCCACGATCCTGCTCGGTGTGGCGCTGCCCATCCTGGGCAACTTCGTCTATGCTGATCTTGCCGAAGGCGGGGCGATGATCGATCGCGTGGCCCATGGAGTGGGCCTACAGGCCCTGCTGGGCGCCTTCGGGTTCGACGATCGCATGGTGCGCCTGCTGCTGACGATCGGCTTTGAAAACATATCGACCGGCATCGCTGGCGCAGCGTTTGTCGCCTATATTTCCACAATTGTCAGCCGCAGCTATACCGCCGTGCAATATGCGCTGCTCTCTTCGCTCACGTTCCTGATCGGCTCGCTGGGGCGAGGCATCGCCGGCGAGGCGTTCGACCTTTACGGCTATGCCACGGTGTTCCGCTATGCTGCGGCCGCCGGTGGACTGGCGGTGGTGTTCGTGCTGCTGGAATGGGTGCGCGTGTCGCGTTTGGCCGCACACCACCCCCCGACCCCCTCCTCTGAAGAGGAGGGGGAGGTAAAGCGCTAAAAATGAAGCCCCCTCCTCTTCAGAGGAGGGGGTTGGGGGTGGTGAGAGGCCTTGCCCGAACGGCTCAATCCGGCACTTCCCCATTCCGCCGCAGCACGTCGCCAGCGAGATAGAGCGAGCCCACGATCAGCACGTCGCCACCCGGTGGCAGCGCGGCCAGCGCCTGCGCCACGTCGGCGAAGCTGCGCACGGGCAAGGCGCTGTGCGCGGCGAAATCCTCGGGCCGGTGGGCATCGTGGCCCGGTGCGGGCACGACCGAGATCGACAGGGCATGGCCGCCCAGCGGGGCCAGGATGGCGCCGGGGTCCTTGTTGGCCAGCATGCCG
>NZ_KE148423.1:0-226 GCF_000410615.1 Novosphingobium sp. B-7
CGGCATCGGCCGCGCGCGGATCGGCCGCAGAAACCAGACCCTGGCGGCCCACATCGGCCCCATCGGTGCGGCCCGGGGTGAGGGCGAGCGCGGGGGCCGGCGTGGTTGCCGTACCCGGTGTGGCGCCGGGCATGGTCTGGCAGGCGGCCAGGGCCAGCGTGGAAATAACCGCGAGGGAAGCGGTGGCAAGCGGGGAGAGGCTGCGCAAGGGCATGGCAGCAAAGGC
>NZ_KE148423.1:236-1540 GCF_000410615.1 Novosphingobium sp. B-7
AGCAATGGCTATTGCGTCCCGACCGCCTCTGCAATGCTTGTCATGCCTTCGGCACGCACGCGGCGGGCGAGGCCGGTGATGATGTGCTGCGCCAGCCGGGGGCCATGATAGACCATGCCGCTGTAGATCTGGATCAGGCTGGCCCCAGCGCGGATGCGCTGCCAGGCATCTTCGGCACTGGCGATGCCACCCACGCCGATCAGCGGAATGGCGCCGCCCGTGGCGCTGCGGAACGCACGCAGCATTTCCAGCGCGAGGGGCGCGAGCGGCTTGCCGGAAAGACCGCCGGTTTCGCCGGCATGGGCCGAACGCAGGCTGGCCGGGCGAGTGATCGTGGTGTTGCTCACGATCAGGGCATCGAGCCGCTTGTCCATCGCGATGCGGCAGATCGCGTCGATATCCGACCGTTGCAGATCCGGCGCGAGCTTGAGGAAGATCGGCGTCTTGTGCGGCGCGCGCGCGGCGATCACCGCATCGAGCAGATCGCCCAGCGCGCTTTCATCCTGCAACGCGCGCAGGCCCGGCGTGTTGGGCGAGCTGATGTTGACCGTGAGATAGGTGGCCAGTGGCGCCATGATCCGCGTCATTTCCGCGTAATCGGCCACGCGATCGACCGAATCCTTGTTGGCGCCGATATTGGCGCCCAGGATGCCGGGCTTGCCCAGGCGCTGGGTCAGGCGCCGGCTGACCACTTCGGCGCCGTGGTTGTTGAAGCCCATGCGGTTGATCACCGCTTCGTCCTCGACCAGGCGGAACAGGCGCGGGCGCGGGTTGCCGGCCTGGGGCCGCGGGGTGACCGTGCCGATTTCGACAAAGCCGAAATCCAGCCCGAACAGCGCGTCGGCCACTTCTGCGTTCTTGTCGAACCCTGGGGCCAGGCCGACCGGATTGGGGAACACGATCCCTGCCACGCGCTGCGCCAGCGCAGGCTCCGGCGCGGCGCGGCCGCCGGCCGGCGCCATGGCCAGCGCGCGCAGCGTCAGCGTGTGTGCGGTTTCTGCCGGCAAACGAAAAAGCAAAGGACGTGCAAGACGATAGAGCATTAACGGGCCATGCGTTGGGTGCGGTCGGGGAAGGGCTTCCTATTGCGGGCCGCGCGCGCGCCGCCAAGCCGCAAAACACGCTTGGCATGGTTTAGTGTCGTGAGGTGGGGCGAAAACTTTTCCGCTGTGGCGCGGATGCCACCGATTTTGTCGAATCCATACAATCAGGGAATCGACCTATCGCTTAGGTCCGCTTTGCGACCCGAAGGGCTCGGTGCAGTGATGTATCGGGTTCTCCACTTTACGGCGGGTTTGGCCCTT
>NZ_KE148423.1:1646-2039 GCF_000410615.1 Novosphingobium sp. B-7
ATGGTCGCTGGCAGCCATGGGGCAATACGAAAGATCACAGTATCGGCAGCCGTTCCGGGTGCAGCGATGAACCATGCCACGGCGCCGCGGCACCCTGCGGGTATCGGCCTGCGTTCCTGGGGACGCACCGACACTGGCGGGGATAGCCTGACTCTTGATCACTGGCCCGCGCCGCCTGCCCTGGCGCCTTATATCGGCAGCTTTTTCCAGATATGCGGCGCCGATCCGCTGCAGGAAGACTTGCTGCCGGCCGGCCCAGCCATGCTGGCGATATTCCTGCGCGGGGAAGGGCTGCTGCGGCTGCCCGGCGGCCTGGCCGATGCGAGCGCGCCGGCCAGCGTTATCACGCCGCTGCGGGCCGCGGCGCGGATCGAGATTGCCGGGCCCTGGCAC
>NZ_APCQ01000321.1:0-16263 GCF_000410615.1 Novosphingobium sp. B-7
GAAGTGCTGATGGCGCCGGCCGCCGGGCGCATTGCCGCCCGCGAGCCTGCCGCGATTGCCCGCGCGCTGGCGGCCCTCATTTCCCAGCCCAGCGCACCCGAAGCGGTTGCAGCCTGCGCCGCGCGGTTCAGTTGGGAAAACAACGCCGCGATGCTGGCTGATGTTTACGGCAAGGTCGTTGCGGGCGGCTGACCGATCTGTAGTGCCTGGTTTCCACCACCCCCCAACCCCCTCCTCTAAAGAGGATGGGGAGTACATACAAAAAAGCCCCCTCCTCTTCAGAGGAGGGGGTTGGGGGTGGTGCGAAACCTTACATTAAATCGCCAAAAATCAGGCGCCTTCGCGCGCGAGGCGCTCCTGCTTTTCCAGCGCGGTTTCGGTAGGCACGAAGCTCTTGGGATTGACCTTGAGCCAGATCAGGATGGGCGCAGCCATGTAGATCGAGCTGTAGGTACCCACGAAAATGCCCAGGGTGATGGCGGCGGTAAAGCCGAAGATCACTTCCGGCCCAAACGCGAGCAGCGCCACCAGCGTGATCAGCATCGACAGCGACGTGACGATGGTGCGTGCCAGCGTTTCGTTGACCGACAGATCGAGCAGTTCGGGCAGCGGCATCTTACGATACTTCTTGAGGTTTTCGCGCACGCGATCGTAGACCACGATCGTATCGTTGAGCGAATAGCCAATCAGCGTGAGCAGTGCCGCCACGATGTTGAGGTCGAACTCCATCTGGGTCAGCGCGAACATGCCAAGCGTGAGCGTGACGTCGTGCACCAGGCTGAACAGGGCGCCGACGCCGAACTGCCATTCGAAGCGGATCCAGATATAGGCGGCCACAGCCAGCGCGGCGAGGCCAAGCGCCTTGAACGCGTCCCATTTGAGTTCGCCGGACACCTTGCCGGAAACCGAATCGATGCCGTCGATCCGCGCATCGGTGTGGTGGCTCTTGATATCGGCCGTGATGGTGCGCGCCATCTTGTCAGACTGCGCGGCATCATGCTCCGAACCCTCGGGCAGCTTCATGCGGATCGAGATTTCGTTGGGCTTGCCATAGCGCTGGATGATCGGCTCACCATAGCCGAGCTTGGCCACTTCACTGCGCAGGTCGGCCACCGGCGCCTCGGCGCTGCGCTCGAACGTCACGCGGATCATCTGACCGCCGACGAAATCGACGCCCAGATTCAGGCCCTTGGTGAACACCAGGCCAAGCGAGGCGGCCATGAGCAGCAGACTGCCCAGGTAGAACGGCACGCGCCACTTGAGGAAGTGGATGTTGGTGTTGTCGGGAACGAGCTTCAAAAGTTTCATGGGTTATCGCTCCCCTGTCACAGCTTGAGATCGGCAGGGCGGGCGCGGCGCAGCCATTGCGCCACCCACATGCGGGTGAGCCACATCGAGGTATAGACCGAGGTGGCAATGCCGATCATCAGCACCACGGCAAAGCCCTTGACCGGGCCGGAGCCAAAGCTGGCCATCAGTACGGCCGCAATCACGTTGGTGACGTTGGCATCGAAGATGGCGCGGCTGGCTTCCTTGTAGCCGGTTTCGACCGCCGCCACGACGCGGCGGCCGCGATGGCGTTCTTCGCGGATACGCTCGTTGATCAAGACGTTGGCGTCGACCGCGGCGCCGATGGTGAGCACGAAGCCGGCAATGCCTGGCAGCGTCAGCGTGGCGCCGATCGTGGCCATGACCCCCAGGATCATCAGCATGTTCATGACCAGCGCAAGGCAGGCATAGACGCCGAAGCGGCCATAGGTGGCGATGATGAATACCACCAGGGCCAGCGTGCCGACCGCCATGGCGATCACGCCCTTGCGGATCGAATCGGCGCCAAGGTCAGGACCGACCGTGCGTTCTTCCACGACCTTGAGATCGACCGGCAGGGCGCCAGAGCGCAGCGAGATTGCCAGCTGACCCGCGCTTTCAGCGGTGAAGTGGCCGGAAATCTGCGCGCTGCCGCCCAGGATCGGTTCGTTGATGTTGGGTGCCGACAGCACCTTGCCATCAAGAATGATGGCAAAGGGCTTGCCCACGTTCTGCGTGGTCAACTTGGCGAACTTGGCGCCGCCTTCGGTGTTGAACGTGATATTCACCACCGGTTCGTTGGTCTGCGGGTTGTTGCCGGCCTGCGCGTTGGTCAGTTCGTCGCCGCGAATGCCGCCCAGGCGCTTGACCGCGATCGGCACGCCCTGCTTGGGATCGGCAAACGGCAGGATCTGGCTGCCGGCCGGGGCAATGCCGCGCGCCAGGTCAGACGGCAGCGCGCTTTGATCGACCAGCTTGAATTCCAGCTTGGCAGTCTGGCCCAGCAGGCTCTTGAGCTGCTGCGGGTCCTGCAGGCCCGGCACCTGGACCACGATGCGCTGCGCACCCTGGCGCAGGATCGTCGGTTCCTTGGTACCCAGGCCGTCGATGCGCTTGCGCACCACTTCCACGGCGGTGTCCATCGCCTGGCTCACGGCCTGGTCGATGCCTTCCTGCGTGGGGGTGAGGACGAAGCGGTTGCCGTCCACCACCTGGATATTCCAGTCGCGCTGGCCGGTCAGGCCCGCGCCCGACGTCAACGGCAGGATCGCCTCGCGCACGGCGTCCACCTTGGTGACATCGTCAACCAGGAAGGTCAGGCTGCCGTTGTTGTTGCTGATGTCGCTGATGCGGATGGTGGCATCGGTCGTCTTCAGCTTGTTGCGGACGGATTCCTCCATGCCTTCCAACCGCTGCTCGCGCACTTGCGATGGATCGGCCTCGAGCAGGATGTGGCTGCCACCGGCCAGGTCCAGGCCCAGGTTGATCGTGGGCGAAGGCAGGGCCGAGGGCCAGGCAAGGCCGGAGACCGTAAACAGCGAAGGCAATGATGCCAGGGCGACCAGAATGGTCACCCCCCATAGCATCAGTACCTTCCAGCGCGGAAAATCGAGCATGATCGGGCTTTCAGAAATCTATCGGGCCAGAAATCTATGTGGTCGGACCAACGAGATCGGCCAGGGTCCGGTAACGGTCAGTCGTTGGCGGGCTTGTCGCCGGGCTGCACGATCTCACCCAGGGTGGAGCGCACGGCCTTGACGCGCACGCCCGGGGCCAGTTCCAGATCGACATAGGCATCGTCGATCCGCACGATCTTGCCGAGCAGGCCGCCGGCGGTGATCACGGAATCGCCCTTCTGCAAGGCGGCCAGGCGCTGCTGGTGTTCCTTCTGGCGCTTCATCTGCGGACGCAGGATGAGGAAATAGAAGATCACGGCCATGGCCACCAGCGGCAGGAACTGGAGGTAGGCGGGCGGCGAGGCCGCATTGGCGGCGGCGGCGGAGAGAAGGCTGAGCATGACAGAACCGTTCGTGGGATCGGAGACAAGGGTTTACAACCCCCGGCGGGGCACGTGTGGCCGCACCTTCCCCCGATTGTTGCAATTGGCCGCGGCTGCTAGCAGTTTGGGAAAGGCAAGGCAATGAAGCGCCATCGGCGCGCCTTTCGCACCCCGATCGCCGTGCCCTGCGCGCATCACAATCCACAGGCATTTCCCGGCCGGCGCAAAAAGATGCCGTGCAAGGGGCTTGCCATCCCGAAACGTTCCGCTTAGAGGCGCCCCACCGGTCGGGACGTAGCGCAGCCTGGTAGCGCATCACACTGGGGGTGTGGGGGTCGGAGGTTCGAATCCTCTCGTCCCGACCAATTTCTCACTGACATAGTCGATATCTTACCCCTCTGGGGGCTCCCCGAAATTGTCCGCAAGCGGCGCTGGTGGGACAGATCGACGTGCCAGAAAATCCTCTCCCGATATGCGTTGCTAACCGCCCCGATCCCTTGGCGATCCTGGCTGAGTCGTGCGACCGTCCGTGACCAACCCCGATATTGATGCCAGCGCGCCGCTGCCACATCGGCAGGCCGGCAACCCGCGCCCACCCCTTCGGACATCGTTGCCAGCGGCCCCTGCACTAGTTAGTGTGTCTAACGAACAAAAACACTGAGCAGGATGCCATAGCCATGACGACGACCGCCCCGACCGCCGCCGACCTTGCCGACGACATCCGTCGCGTCTTTGCCCTGCAACAGGCGCATCAGTGGGAGGCCAAGGCATCGAGTGCAGAAGTGCGCAAGGCCAAGCTGGCACGGCTGAAGGCGGCGGTGGAGGCCCATGCCGACGCCATCATTGCCGCCGTGCTGGAAGACACGCGCAAGCCGGTGGGCGAGATCCGCGTCACCGAGGTGCTCAATGTAACCGGCAATATCCAGCGCAATATCGACAATCTCGATGCCTGGATGGCGCCGACCGAGGTGACGCCGTCGCTCAATCCAGACGACCGCGCGCAGATCATCTACGAAGCACGGGGTGTCTGCCTCGTGCTCGGGCCGTGGAACTTTCCGCTCGGCCTGGCACTCGGGCCAGTGGCGGCAGCGATTGCGGCGGGCAACACCTGCATCGTCAAGCTGACCGACCTGTGCCCGGCGACCGCCCGCGTTGCGGCGACGATCATTCGCGAGGCATTCGACGAGAAGGATGTCGCGCTGTTCGAAGGCGATGTGTCGGTGGCCACGGCGCTGCTCGACCTGCCGTTTTCACATATCTTCTTCACCGGCAGCCCGCGCGTGGGCAAGATCGTCATGGCAGCGGCGGCAAAGCATCTGACCACGGTCACGCTCGAACTGGGCGGCAAGTCGCCGGTGATCGTCGATGACGGTGCCGACATCGGCAAGGTCGCAGCGCAACTGGCCGCCGCCAAGCAGTTCAACGGCGGGCAGGCCTGCATCAGCCCCGACTATGTCTTCGTCAAGGAAGCACAGAAAGCCGCGCTGGTCGAAGGCTTTGCCGCCAGCGTCCGCGCCAATCTCTATGGCGACGATGGCCAGTTGAAAAAGGATGGCATTGCCCAGGTCGTCAACCAGGCCAATTTCGATCGCGTGAAAGGCATGTTTGATGATGCCGTGGCCAAGGGCGCCACGGTGGCCGTGGGCGGCACGTTCGAGGCCGAAGACCTGACCATCCACCCGACCATGCTCACCGACGTGACGCCGCAAATGACCATCCTGCAGGACGAGATTTTTGCGCCGGTCATCCCGGTGATGACCTATGAATCGCTCGACCAGGCGATCGGCTATATCGAGGCGCGCGACAAGCCGCTGGCCTTGTATGTCTATAGCCCCGACGAAAACGTGGTCGAGACGGTCTTGGCCCGTACCTCGTCTGGCGGCGTCACTGTCAACGGTGTGTTCTCGCACTACCTGGAAAACAACCTGCCGTTTGGCGGCGTGAACACCAGCGGCATGGGCAGCTACCACGGCTATTTCGGCTTCAAGTGCTTCAGCCATGAACGCGCGGTCTATCGCCACCAGTAAGCCGGAGGAGGGACAGGTTGCGGCGTCATGGTGGTTAGCTTGCAGTAACCTTTGGCTGCTAGGCTCGGGTTCAAGATGCCCAACCTGTCCAAACCCTTGCGCATGCACCTGCCCCGTCTTTCGCTCATGGCGCTGGCCGTGGGCAGCCTGGCCTTGGCCGGTTGCGAAAGCGAGCGTGACCGCAAGATGGAAGAGCGCATTGCCGCGGCCGAGGCCAAGGCCGCTGCCGCGGAAAAGCGCGCCGCGGCGGCAGAGGCCGCTGCTGGATCGACGTCACCCGTCACGACCGGCACCGTGAGTGACGATAGCGACAGCCAGGAAGCAACCTCGGAAGACCAGCCGCCGGTGGAAGGTGACGTCGATCAGCAGCAGCAAAGCGACAACCAGCCATCGGCCGATTTCCAGGCCGACAACGAAGGGCCGCAACTGGTGATCCAGCCTCCGCCACCGGTCGGCGTGCCTGGCCCGGTCGACGTGGGCAGCCCGCCGGTCGCCACCTGATCGGCTGCCTCTTGCAGCCAAGGCACAGCTCTTGCACCAACGCAGCAGGGCGCTATCACCCGCGCACCGTTCCCGGCAGGAGTTTAGCCAGACCATGACCGATACCGCCGCCCCTGCCACCGCGCCCGTGGTGTTCGTGCTCAACGGCCCGAACCTCAACCTTCTGGGCATGCGCGAGCCGGCCATCTATGGTCACGACACGCTCGACGATATTGCCGGCCGCCTGGAAGACCGCGCCCAGGACCTGGGCCTGACGGTGGACGTGCGCCAATCGAATCACGAAGGCCACCTAATCGACTGGCTGCACGAGGCCCAGGCCGTGGGCGCGCGCGCGGTGCTGCTCAATGCCGGCGCCTATACCCACACCAGCGTGGCGCTGCACGATGCGATCAAGGGCATCGTCACCCCGGTGATAGAAGTGCACCTTTCCAATCCGCACAAGCGCGAGGAATTCCGCCACAAGAGCTATGTCGGCATGGCGGCCAAGGCCACGGTCGCCGGGTTCGGCGCGGCGAGCTATATCGTCGCGCTCGACGCGGTTTTGCATCTTTAACCGCGCTTAGGCCCGGTTTTTCCCCGAAGGGTGGGCGATTTCGCCCGCCTTTCCCCTTGCCAGCGCGCCCCCGTGCGGGCATGGCGCTGCGCCAGACTTTCCCACCTGTGAGGTTAACAATGGGCCACGACACCGGCGACAAGCCCGCCGCAACCATGGCAATCGACAGCGCGCTTGTGCGCGAACTGGCCGAACTGCTGGCCGACACCGGGCTTTCCGAAATCGAAGTGGAAGACGGTGCCCGCAAGATCCGCGTGGCGCGCACGCTGACGGCCGCCCCGGTGGCACACATGGTGGCAGCGCCTGCTGCTGCCATGGCCGCGCCAGCCACTGCAGCCCCCGCCCCTGCGGCAGACGCCGCTCCCGCCGCCGCCGATCTGGCCGGCGCGGTGAAATCGCCGATGGTCGGCACCTGCTATCTCACCCCCGAACCGGGCGCGCCCGCGTTCATCGCGGTGGGCCAGGCAGTGAAGGCTGGTGACACGCTGCTGATCGTGGAAGCGATGAAGGTGATGAACCCGATCACCGCGCCGGCCAGCGGCACGATCAAGGCGATCCTGGTCGAAAACGCGCAGCCGGTCGAATACGACCAGCCGCTCGTGGTCATCGGCTAAGGACATAGAAAAGATGGCCATCAAGCGCCTGCTGATCGCCAATCGCGGCGAAATCGCGCTGCGCATCCATCGCGCTGCGCACGAAATGGGCATCGAAACGGTGGCGGTGCATTCCACCGCCGACGCCGATGCCATGCACGTGCGCCTGGCAGACCATGCCGTGTGCATCGGGCCGCCCGCCGCCAAGGACAGCTATCTCAACATCGCCGCGATCATTTCAGCGGCCGAGATCACCCAGGCCGACGCGATCCACCCCGGCTATGGCTTCCTGTCGGAAAACGCGCGCTTTGCCGAAATCGTCGAAGCGCACGACATTACCTGGATCGGCCCCAAGCCCGAGCACATCCGCACGATGGGCGACAAGGTGGAAGCCAAGCGCACCGCCGGCGCGCTGGGTCTGCCGCTGGTGCCCGGTTCTGACGGCGCGATTTCCGATGTGGAAGAAGCCCGGAAGATCGCCGAGGAAATCGGCTATCCGGTGATCATCAAGGCCGCTTCGGGCGGCGGCGGGCGCGGCATGAAGGTGTGCAACAGCCCCGATGACCTCGCCACGCTGATGCAGCAGGCTGGTTCTGAAGCCAAGGCTGCGTTCGGCGATGCCACGGTGTACCTCGAAAAGTATCTGGGCAATCCGCGCCACATCGAATTCCAGATCTTTGGCGACGGCAATGGCAAGGCCATCCACCTGGGCGAGCGCGACTGCTCGTTGCAGCGCCGCCACCAGAAGGTGCTGGAAGAAGCCCCCTCGCCGGTCATCTCGTCTGACGAGCGCGCCCGCATGGGTGGCGTTGTGGCCAAGGCGATGGCCGACATGGGCTATCGCGGCGCCGGCACGATCGAGTTCCTGTGGGAAAACGGCGAGTTCTATTTCATCGAAATGAACACCCGCCTGCAGGTGGAACATCCGGTGACCGAAGCGATCACCGGCGTCGACCTGGTGCGCGAGCAGATCCGCATTGCCGATGGCAAGCCGCTGTCGGTGACGCAGGACGAGATCGAGTTCAAGGGCCACGCGATCGAGTGCCGCATCAACGCCGAAGATCCCTTTACGTTCGCGCCCTCGCCGGGCCTGGTGAAGAGCTATCACGCGGCCGGTGGCATGCACGTGCGCGTCGATAGCGGGCTCTATGCCGGCTACAAGATCCCGCCCTATTACGATTCGATGATCGCCAAGTTGATCGTCTATGGTCGCACCCGCGAAGGCTGCATCATGCGCCTCAAGCGCGCGCTGGAGGAAATGGTGATCGACGGGGTCAAGACCTCGATCCCGCTGCACCAGCGGCTGCTGGAAGATCCGACGGTTCTCGATGGCGGCTATTCGATCAAGTATCTTGAGGAATGGCTGGCCCAGGGCGGCGGCAAGTAACACGAAAAGGTCGCATCGCAAGATGCGGCCTTTTTTGTTGCTTGGACAAGCGGGACCCCGGTTCAAGTCCGGGGTGACGATGACAATAGATTTACGTCACCCCGGACTTGATCCGGGGTCCCGCTGAACTTCCCGCGGCTTCCACGTGGCAACGCGCCAGAGATAGGCGCCGACCAGCACGGCGGTGAGCCCGAGCGAGGCCGGCCCGGTATAGGCGGCCACCTTTTCATAATGCTGCCCCAGGTGCCAGCCGGCCCAGACCAGCAACGCATTCCAGATTGCCGCGCCGGCAAAGGTAAAGACCAGAAAGCGCGCATGGCCCATGGCGGCGAGGCCAGCCGGCAGCGAGATCATCGTCCGCATCGCCGGCGAAAAGCGCATGACGAAGACCACCCATTGCCCGTGGCGGCGAAAGAACGCGACGAGGCGGCGCATCGCCGGCCAATCGAGCGTGAGCACGCGGCCATAGCGCGCGACGAACGGCTGCAAGCGTTGATAGCCTAGGTGCCGGCCCAGCAGGAACCAGGCATAGTTGCCCAGCGTGGAGCCGACCGTGCCGAAGATCATCAGCGGCACCACATCCATGCGCCCCTGGGCCACGGCAATCCCGCCCATGCCCATGATCACCTCGGAAGGGATGGGCGGAAAGATGTTTTCCAACGCCATCAGGAACGCGATGCCCCAATAGCCGCCGTCGGCAATAAGCTGCAAAATCCAGTCGTTCATGATCGGAACAACGCGCGGGGCCGCAAACGGCCCCGCGTGAAAATCAAATCCGCCGTTCGATCGCGTCCCAGATCATGCCGCCGGTATCGCTGCCGTTGAACCGGTCGATCGCGACGATGCCGGTGGGCGACGTGACGTTGATTTCGGTGAGCCACTTGCCGCCAATCACGTCGATGCCCACGAAGATCAGGCCGCGCTTTTTCAGCTCGGGACCCATGGCTTCGCAGATTTCCTGCTCGCGCGCGGTCAGGGTGGCTGCCTCGGCATAGCCGCCCACCGCCAGGTTGGAGCGGAACTCGCCCTCGCCCGGCTTGCGGTTGATCGCGCCGGCCACTTCGCCGTCGACCAGCACGATGCGCTTGTCGCCCTCGGCCACTTCGGGAAGGAAGGGCTGAACCATGAACGGTTCGGGCCAGACCTGGCCGAACAGTTCGGCCAGCGCCGACAGGTTGCCGCCATCGGCATCAATCTTGAACACCGCCTTGCCGCCATTGCCATGCAGCGGCTTGACCACCACGGCGCGGTCACCATGCTTGTGCTGGAACGCGCGCACGTCGAGCGCCGAACGCGTGATCAGCGTGGGCGGCATGAAGCGCGCATAGTCGAGGACATAGACCTTTTCGGGCGCATTGCGGACCGAGCGGGGATCGTTGACCACCAGGGTCTCGCCCTCCAGCCGCTCCAGCAAGTGCGTGGCGGTGATATAGCCCAGGTCAAACGGCGGGTCCTGCCGCATCAGCACGACATCGACATCGCGGCCCAGATCGATCTTGCGCGTCTCACCCAGGTGATAGTGATCGCCTTCGACGTGCTGCACCGTGACTGGCGCGGCATCGGCCGTTACCCGGCCCGCTTCCCAGGCCAGGCTGGTGACGTGGTAATACCACAGTTCATGCCCGCGCGCCTGGGCGGACAGCATCAGGGCAAAGGTCGAATCACCACCGATCTTGATCGAATGGAGAGGGTCCATCTGGACCGCAACGCGCAGGGTCAAGGCAGTGCTCCGAATGATATCCGTGGTCTTGCGGGTGGCCCGTTTAAAGGCGAATTGGCAGCAGCGCGACCAAAAAGGAGCCGCAACCGCATCAGGAAAAATCAACCATGCTTGCCGCCCGGCTCATTACCCCGTTTCTGTGCCTCATTGCCTGCGCGGTGGTGCTGATCGACGTGCCGGGCCTGGTACACGCCTGATGGTCACGGCTGCCAGGCGTTGACGATGCGGCGCGGCCAGCGGCCCGGCGCAATCAGGATCACATCGATCCGCACATCATCGCCTGGCCCGGCATAGCGCGGTGCCAGTGCCTGCGCCGCGCGGGCAACGCGCGCCAGGCGGCGGGCGTCGATCGCGGTATCGAGCGCGGCCGCGCTGTCCCGCCATTTCACCTCGACAAAGGCCACGGTGCGGCCCCGCCGCGCGACCAGATCCACCTCACCCACGCCGATCTTCACCCGCCGTGCCAGCACGCGCCAGCCGGTGAGCATCAGGTAGAGCCCGGCCAGCCATTCGCCGCGCCGGCCCTGCGCCTCGGCCCGGGCGCGATTCACGGGGCCTCTTTCAGCGCCATGGCACGGGCATAAAGCGACTTGCGATCAAGGCCATGGGCCTTGGCCACCTGCCCGGCCGCCTGCGAGGGCGACAGGTGCTCCAGCGCGGCGCGCAGCAGTGTGTCGACGTCATCGGCCGCTGGCGCAGCAGGCGCGGGCGGTGGGCCGGCCAGCAGTACGATCTCACCCTTGGGGGGATGGGCAGAGTAGTGCGCGATCAGTTCCTCGGGCGTGCCGCTGCGGCATTCCTCGTGCAGCTTGGTCAATTCGCGTGCGACGGCCAGTTCGCGCCCCGGCAGATGCTGTTCCATTGCCGTGAGCGAGGCAACCAGGCGCGGCCCGGTTTCATAGAACACCAGCGTGGCCGGTATCGCGGCCAGTTCGGCCAGCACATCGCCGCGCGCCTTGTCCTTCGACGGCAGGAAACCGGCGAACATGAAGCGATCAGTCGGCAGGCCCGCCAGCGTCAGCGCCACGATCATCGCGCTCGGCCCCGGCAGGCTGGTGACGGCAAGGCCCAGTTCGCGTGCCTCGCGCACCAGGCGATAGCCGGGGTCGGAAATCAGCGGCGTGCCGGCGTCCGACACCAGCACGACCGACTTTTCGGCCATTTCACCGAGCAGCCGCCCGCGCACATCGGCCGAGGCGTGGTCATCATAGCGGCGCATGGCCTTGCGGATTCCCAGATGATTGAGCAACTTGCCCGTGACGCGGGTATCTTCGCAGGCTATGACGTCACACCGGGCGAGGATGTCGGCGGCACGGGCGGTGATATCGCCAAGATTGCCGATGGGCGTGGCCACGATATAGAGCCCGGGCGCAAGGGGTGGTGTATCCATTCCTTTTCCATGGACCGGCCTTACGGGAGCGGCAAGCAGATGATGATGGGCAAGAGCGGCAACAACGGCATTGCGGACGGCAGCAGGGCGCCTTCCGGCTTGAGCCGCCGCCGCATGGGCCAGTGGCTGGCGCTGTCGCTGCCGGCGGCGCTGCTGGCCGGCTGTTCGGTCATTCCCAAGCCCGGAACGCCGGGCACCTCGCCCCCGCCGCGCGAAACCGCGCCGCAGGAAAACGTGCTGCCGAGCGATGCCGGCCGCCACCGCGTGGCGCTGCTCGTGCCGCTGACCGGCCCCAACGCCGCCGTGGGCCAGGCGATTGCCAATGCCACCACGATGGCCCTGCTCGATACCAACGCGCAGTCCTTGCGCATCACTACCTATGATACCGGCGCGGGCGCCGCTGCAGCAGCGAGCAAGGCCGTGCTCGATGGCAATCGCCTGATCCTAGGCCCGCTGACCTCGGAAGATGTCAGCGCCGTGGCTGGGGTAGCCCGCCCGGCCAAGGTGCCGATGATCACCTATTCCAACGACAGCGCGGTGGCCGATCGCGATGTTTTCGTGCTGGGCCAGGTGCCCGGTCAATCGATCGCCCGCGTGATCGGCTATGCCCATAGCCAGGGGATCCGGACCGTGGGCGCGATCGTGCCAAGCGGCACTTATGGCCAGCGGGTAAGCATCGCGCTGACCGATGCCGCACGGATGCAGGGCATTCGCCTGACCGCCATCGAAACCTATGACCGCAGCAATACCTCGGCCGCGAGCGCGGTGCGCCGGGTGAAGGCGCGCGGGCCGATCGATGCGCTGCTGATCGGTGATGGCGCGCGGATCGCGGTGCAGGCCGCGCCCTTTGCCAAGGGCACGCGCCTGCTGGGCACTGAACTGTGGAAGGGTGACCCGACGCTGGCACGCACCCCGGCGATGAAGGGCGCGTGGTTTGCCGCGATTTCCGATGATCGCCTGCCGCGCTTCGAGCAGTCCTACCGCCAGCGGTTCGGCACGGCGCCCGCCCGCATCGCCACGCTGGGCTATGATTCGGTACTGCTCACGCTCAACATCGCGCGCAATTGGAAGCCGGGCACGCTGTTTCCCACAGCGAGGCTCTATGCTCCGGACGGCTTCATCGGCACCGATGGCGTTTTCCGCTTCAATGCCAATGGCGTGGCCGAGCGCGCGCTGGAAGTGCGCGAGGTTTCGGGCGGAACCGTGGTGACCGTGTCGCGCGCCCCGGAAAAGTTCACGAACTAGGCGATTCCATCGGATAAGGGGGCCTGCACGGCTTGCGCGGTAATTCGCGCGTGTTCTATAGCCGTTCTCATGGCGACAGACGATTCCGGCTCCCTGTTCGACAAGCTGCCCCAGGGCAGCCCGCAAGAAAGCTATGATGGCTCTGCCATCGAGGTGCTCGAAGGGCTGGAACCGGTGCGCCGCCGCCCCGGCATGTATATCGGCGGGACGGACGAGCGCGCCCTGCACCATCTGGTTGCCGAAGTGCTCGACAACGCGATGGACGAAGCCGTCGCGGGCCATGCCAACCGCATCGAGGTTTTCCTGGAAGCTGCCGATGGCGCCGCCGGCAAGGTGACGATCACCGACAACGGGCGCGGCATCCCGGTTGACGAGCATCCCAAGTATCCCGGCAAGTCTGCGCTGGAGGTGATCCTCACCACGCTGCATTCGGGCGGGAAGTTTTCGGGCAAGGCCTATGCCACCTCGGGCGGTCTCCACGGCGTGGGGATTTCGGTGGTGAACGCGCTGTCCACCCTCACCCGGGTGGAAGTGGCGCGAAACAAGGAACTCTATGCGCAAGAGTTTTCCTGCGGCCTGGCCAAGGGCCCGCTGGCCCGCGTCGGCAATGCGCCCAACCGGCGCGGCACGGCCGTCACCTTCATTCCCGATGCCACGATCTTTGGCGCCGATGCCAAGTTCAAGCCGGCGCGCCTGTTCCGCCTGGTCCGGTCCAAGGCCTACCTGTTTGCCGGGGTGGAAATCCGCTGGAAGTGCGATCCCGCGCTGATTGCCGACGATACCCCGGCCGAGGCGGTGTTCCAGTTCCCCGGGGGCCTGGCCGATCACCTGGCCGAACAGGTCAAGGGCCGCGAATGCGTGACGGCCCTGCCCTTTGCCGGGCGGCAGGACTTTCCCGCCGGGCCCGATGGGCAGGAAATGGGCCGCGTGGAATGGGCGATCGCCTGGCCGCTGTGGTCTGACGGGGCCTATTCCTGGTACTGCAACACCATTCCCACGCCCGATGGCGGCACCCACGAACAGGGCCTGCGCGCGGCGCTGACGCGCGGCATTCGCGCCTTTGGCGAACTGGTTGGCCAGAAAAAGGCCAAGGACATTACGCCCGAAGACATGATCACCGGCAGCGAGATCATGCTGTCGGTGTTCATCCGCGATCCCCAGTTCCAGAGCCAGACCAAGGACCGCCTCACCTCGCCCGAAGCCGCGCGACTGGTGGAAGCGGCCGTGCGCGACCATTTCGACCACTTCCTGACCGACAACATGGACCGCGGCCGCGCACTGCTCGGCGCGGTTATGGAGCGGATGGATGATCGCCTGCGCCGCAAGGCGGAGCGCGAGGTGAAGCGCAAGACCGCCACCAACGCACGCAAGCTGCGCCTGCCCGGCAAGCTGACCGATTGTTCGGGCGAAGGCAGCGGCGAAACCGAACTGTTCATCGTCGAAGGCGATTCGGCTGGCGGCAGTGCCAAGCAGGCGCGTGACCGCAAGACGCAGGCGATCCTGCCCATCCGCGGCAAGATTCTCAACGTCGCCAGCGCCACGGCCGACAAGATCCGCGCCAACCAGGAAATCGCCGATCTGTGCCTCGCGCTCGGCTGCGGCACGCGCAAGGACTGCAACCCCGACGCGCTGCGCTATGACCGCGTGATCATCATGACCGACGCCGACGTGGACGGCGCGCATATCGCCACGCTGCTGATGACCTATTTCTTCCAGGAAATGCCCGAGATCGTGAAGCGCGGGCATCTGTACCTGGCGCAGCCGCCGCTCTATCGCCTCACCGCCGGCACGGTTTCGGCCTATGCCCGCGACGACGCGCACCGCGCCGAACTGGAAGCGACCAAGTTCAAGGGCAAGAAGGTGGAAGTGGGCCGGTTCAAGGGCCTGGGCGAAATGAACCCCGGCCAGTTGCGCGAAACCACCATGGCGCCCGCCAGCCGCAGCCTGCTGCGCATCACCCTGCCGCCGGAATACGAAGGCCGCGCGGCAGTAAAAGACCTGGTCGACCGCCTGATGGGCCGCAACCCCGAACACCGTTTCATGTTCATCCAGAACCGCGCCGGCGACCTGGACCGCGACCTGATCGACGCCTGAGGTCTGGCGTGGCCGGCCGGACTAGGCGCTTTCGCTTAGCCCGGCATTGAAAGGCACCTAAGCAGACTGTGGCATTCCATCTGACCGAGAACCGGCGGCCTGCGCTGCCGGCTGGCCAGGTGAGTGTCGATGGAATATCTCAAGAACGCGCCGATCCGCCGCAAGCTGTCGCGGCTTTTCGTGATCATTGCCGCGATGATCATGGCGGCCCTGGCGATGATCAGTGCCGGGCTGCACCAGATCAGCGCCAACGACGCTGAAATCACCGGCGACCACGTGCCGCAGGCGCTCCTGGCCAATGGCATGGACACCGCGATTGCCCAGATCGACGCCGATCTGCGCGCCCTCACCATGCCGTCATCCAGCCAGACGGCCGCCGGCCACACCGCGCGCATCGCCGAAAACCGCGCGATGATCGACAAGGCGGTGACCAGCCTCAAAGCCACCGACCTGGATGCCAACGAAGCCGGCTTTGTCGGCGATTTCGCCAAGGGCTGGACCAGCTATGCCACTGCGGCCGAACAGGTGCAGGCTCTGGCCGGCCAGGGCCACATGGCCGAAGCCCAAGGGTTGATCCAGCAGAACGAGGAACTGGCCCAGGGTATCGATTCCAGCCTCGACAAGCTGATCGACTATCAGCGTGGCCATATCACCCAGGCGACGGCCGCGGCCAACCAGGCATATTGGTTTTCGCTGATCACCGGGCTGGGCGCGCTGGCTGGGCTGATCGCGGTCCTGGTGTGGAGCTACCGCCTGCTCGAACGCCTGGTCGCCCGCCCGGTGGCGGAGGTGACCCAGGCCCTCACCCGGCTGGGCGCGGGAGACCGCACAGCGCAGGTCGATCACGCTGACAGCGCGGATGAACTCGGCGACCTGGCCCGTGCCTTTGGCGCACTGCGCGACCAACTCGCCACGGCTGACGCGGCCAAGGCGGCGCAGGTGGACCTGATCGTGCGCACGCTGGGCGTGGCCCTGGCCGACCTCAAGAGCGGCAACCTGGCGGCGCGGATCGAGGGCGGGCTCGAAGGCCCGTTTGCCCAGCTGCGCGACGATTTCAACACCATGGCGGCCGAACTGGGCAAAGTGATCGGCGCGGTGACCAGCGCGGCCGACAATGTGCGCACCGGATCGACCGAGATCCGCGCCGCGTCTGACGATCTTGCCCACCGTACCGAGGCCCAGGCGGCGCAATTGGAAACTGCCGCCACCGCCATGCGCAACGTGACCGCAATGGTGGACGACAGCGCGGCCAAGGCCGAAGCCGTGCGCCACACGATCGAGGAAACCGCCCTTGCTGCCAGCGACGGCGGCCAGGTGGTGACCGAAGCAGTGGCGGCCATGGATGGCATTGCCCGCTCGTCGCAAACGATCAACCAGATCATCGACCTGATCGATGGCATCGCCTTCCAGACCAACCTGCTGGCTCTCAACGCCGGGGTCGAGGCG
>NZ_APCQ01000317.1:0-19617 GCF_000410615.1 Novosphingobium sp. B-7
CCGGTGATCCCGGCCAGGACCATCAGCGCGCCGAGCGACAGCCCCAGCCACAGGTGAAGCCGCCGCACCCAGGCGCGCGGCGAAAGGGTGCGGCGGGCCACGATCAGAACCGCACGCGCGCGCTGCCGGTCAGCCCCAGCCCTTCGGCCGGGCTGTGCGCGGTGGGAGAGCGGCTTTGCGCTGCCGTGACGCTGGCATCGTACCAGACATATTCATAGCGCCGGTTCAGCAGGTTCTTGCCCGTGAGCGACAGTTCCAGCTTGTCGATCGGGCGGAAGGCCACCTCGGCATTGAACACGGCATATTGGCCGAACTTGCCCACCGCCGGATCGTTGGCCGCAGTCAGCCAATAGCTGGACTGGCCATTGCCCCAGAGCGACAGGCGCCAGCGCGCGGCCGGGGTGAGATCCACCCCGCCCGACCACAGCCAGTGCGGCACATGGTCGATCTCGTGCCCCAGATAGCCAGGCGTGACCGGATCGGCGACGCGGATGCGCGAGGTTTGCCACGACAGCGCGCCCCAGGCCGACACGCCGTTGACCGGCTTGAGGTTGACCTGCACATCCACCCCGCGCCGGCGGGTCGCCCCGACGTTTTCGCTATCGCCCAGCGGATCGTTGAGCTTGCGCTTGATCTCGCCACTGGCATCCTGAAGCCACAGCGCGACGCGGGTTTCCACCCCGGCCATGGGGCGCAGCTTGATCCCCGCCTCCCAGCCGGCGTTGATCGAGGGCGCCAGGTTGGTGGTGCGCGGCGGGATCAGGTATGCGCCCGATCCGGTGCCGATCTGGAAGCTCTTGCCATAGTTGCCATAGAGCGTGACCTGATCGACCGGCGTGATCGCCACCTGCAGCTTGGGCTGGCTGATCGTGCCATAGGCGTTGATCGGCGCACTGGTGCCGGCCAGCCGGTTGTGAAACGTGCCGCCCACCCAGTCGAGCCGCCAGGCCGGGCTGATCGTCAGCCACCGCGTCGGCGCGAGCGTAAGCATCCCATAGACCCCGCCGACATTGAGCGTGAAGGCCTGGTCGCGCGTTTGCGCCGAAACCACCCGCGCCACCGTATTGTAGCGGCGCGAGACATTGTCCTGCCACTGCATGTCGCCGCCCAGCTCGGCCATGACCGGCGTGCCGGCCACGTGCGTGTGCCAGTGCAAGGCGCCGCTGATCCCGTAGTGGTCCTCGTCCGTCACCCGCCGCTGCTGCGACGTGGTGGCCGAGAATTTGACATAGCGATCATCGCGCAGCCGGTTGGCATAGGCCTTGGCCGTAAGATCGAGGCTGTCGCTGAACGTGGCGTCGAGATGGATGCTGCCCTGGGCCACGGTGCGGGTATCGCCATCGGTCTGGTTGTAGGCATTGGTCATGCGCGGATGGGCCCCGGCGTTTTCCAGGGTGAGATAGCCCGGTTCATCGGCCGTGCCGCGATACCAGCGGGCGATCGCGCCCACGCGCAGGGTGTCATTGGGGCGGAAGAACCACTTGCCCGCCAGGCTGCCCCGCGTCAGGGCGCCATGATCGCGCCCCCCGCCGGCCTGCCGCCAGGCCGCCAGATAGTTCTGGCTGAAGCCACCGCGCTCGATCCCGGCCACGGCCTGCGCCTCATAGGTATCGAAGCTGCCGCCTGAAACCTTGCCTTCCAGGTAATTGCCGCCGATCCGCGTCTGGATATTGGCGCTGCCGGCAATGGCGTGCAGGCCATAGCGCGGATCGGACGTGCCGCGCACCACCTCGATCCCGGCGATATCGAGCGGAAAGACGCTGTCGATATAGGGCATGTTGCCATCGTTGCTGTTGGCCGGCACGCCATCGATCAACAGCTTGACCGCGTTGATTTCTCCCTCGCCGTTGAAGCCGCGAAAGCTGAACTTGCCGCTGGTGGTGCCCTGGTTGAAGTTGGTCAGCATCACGCCCGGCAGGCGGCCGACCAGTTCCCAGGCATAGTTGACGTTGGCATTCTGCGCGACATCGCCGCCCATGCGATCGATCGAAGTAAGCACGTTGCGCGATGAGGCGGCCATCGATCGCGCCGACACCACGATCTGTTCACCAATCGAAAAGCCGGTATCGACGGTATCGCTGCCGGCAACCGGGCCTGGCGCGGCGTTTGGCGCAGGCGCTGCGGCCTGCGCGGGCATGGCGAAGACAAGCGCGCACGGCAGCGCGCCCAACGAAATCTGCATGAAACTATCCCCCGTCCGGCGCCAGTGGCCGGCCTGAACCTGATGATTGCGCCCGATCGCGGGCGGCACGTGTGGATCAGGCGATCAGGGGTGGGCCACGCAGTGGCGGCCAGGCATGCGCGCGCCGGCGCGGCGCAGGCACGGGGGTGGCGGCAAAGCCCAGGGCGAGAATGAAGGCCAGCGCCGCGGCCAGCAGCACGGGATCGGCCCCGCCGAGCAGGGCATGGCCCAGCGCGCCATAGGGACAGGTGCCCTGCGCCTTGGCATGGCTGGCACCGCCCTTTTCCGCGCCATCCTTCACCGGCACCACCACCTGGCGCACCAGGTCATGGCGTCCGTCGATCCCTTCGGAACAGAGCTGGATGGTAAAGCTGCGCGTCTGGCTGCCGGGCATGTAGCCAGCCGGAACCAGCGCCTTCATCGCCAACGACAGCGCGACCAGCCACAGGGCCAGCGCGGAATGCCGAAACAGAAAGGCGCGAAGGGCAATCATGCGACACGCGGCATAAGCGGCCGCCCCGCGATTGTCATCAGGACAAAATGTCGCGCCGCAATGGCAGGCGGCATTGCGGCCGCCTGCCTGCACCGTCAGATCGCGTGTTCGTCGTCTGCCGTCAGGTTGGCCAGGTCGCCCTCGATCGGCTGCTTGCCGGGCTTGGCGCGGCGATAGGCGTCAAAGCTCTTGCGATCGGCGTCGAAGGCCATGTCCCAGGGGATGTTGTCGCCGCGGAAGATCGCCGGGGCATTGGCCGCCCACAGCAGAGAGCCGAACTTGAAGTCCCACGCGCGCGGCACCCAGGCATCGTCGAGATAATCGGTATCGGCGTGGTATTCGGCCTCGCCGGCGTGGCCAGGCATTTCGCAATAATAGTAGATCGCCGAGGAGATGCGGTGGCGCGAGATGCCGCCGCTGGTGTTCATCGTGGTGTTCTTCCAGCCGCGGTTGTCCATGATATTGGCGCCGAGCATGACCTCGTCGATATCATCGCAGCCAAAGGCGATGTGCATGAACTTGAAATGGTCCGGCGCGATCGGCAGGTCGCAGTTCACCCAGAAGATCGAGTGATGCTCGAACGTGCCGCCGGCGCGGGCGAAGATGCCGGTGCCCTTGGAGTGATCGACATAGCGGAAGCCGAGGTGGCGTTCGTAGAATTCGAAGCTGCCGACATAGTCGGGCGAGAAAAAGACGACGTGGTTGATCGTCTTGGGAATGGCGCGCTTGCGCCAGATGCGGTGCTGGTTGAAGCGCGGCCAGCTCGACGGCGTATTGACCGGGCTCGCTTCCGACACGACGGCGCGCTTGGCCCAGACACGCAGCGCGATCGGCTGGCCATCGGGGCAGACGCAATGCACGGTGCCATCGGCATCGCGGGTCACGGCAACCTCGGTCGCGAGGCTGGCAGCGATGCGTTCAAGGTTTTCAGCCGTATCGACACCCCAGACGGTTTCCTTGATGCCGTCACCAGCAAACGGATCGGGCACAGGCAGGCGCGGATCGCCATGGCGCACCACGATCACGCGGCTGCCCGATTGCAGGCGGAAAACGCTTTCATGCTCGCCCGTGCTTTCGAGCGGCAGGCCGAAATCTGCCCAGAAGCGGGTGTGTTCGGCAAGATCGGCCACGCCGAAGATGACGCTTTCAACGCCAAGGATGGCGGATGTGGACGAAAGGGGGCTGGATGCGATCGGCATGGGGTCTCCGCAGAATCTGTCACTGGCCTTCATGCCGTGGATAGCTGCGGCGCGGAAACCGATGTTTCGGCAACCAAGCTATTCACCGCACGGATGGATCAGTTGCGGCGGAACAGCAGGGTGAGCAGGAACAGCACCGTCCTGAGATCGAGCAGGCGCAGCGCAGCGCGGGCTTCGGCCGGGGTGAGCCGGGCAACCATCGGCATCGCGCCGAAGATCTTGCCGCGGATCACCAGGGTGTTGCCGTCCGCCTCGATCTTGCGGATGGCCATGAGTTCCTTGTCGTTGGCGTCAAGAATCCGGGCGACGCGCGCCTTGGCCGCGCCCTTGTTCGGCAAGTTGGTCATTGCACGGCCCTTCCGCAAATCCGGTCGTAGTCCATTCCCAGGTCATCCATCATCTGGATCGCCGTGGCGCGCCCGGCCCCGAACACGCCGCCGCCGGGGTGCATGAACGGGCCGACGAGGTAGAGGCCCTCCACTTCCGGCACGCGCAGCGCGCCCAGGTCAGGCGTGGGGCGGTGGCCGGCGGATTGGTAGAAGAACGGCGCGCAGCCGTGGATATCCCCGCGCACGAAGCTTGCGGGGCTGTCACGCTCGTGGTCGAGCGGCGAGCGCACGAGGCGGCCGGTGATGTTGTCATCGCTCAGGTTGGCGTAGAACTTGCGGTATTGCGCCAGCGCGCGGTCGGCCACCTCGTCCTTGCAGGTGTCCCACGATTGCGGGCCGCCGGGATGCAGGTCATACGGCGCGAAGTTGACGCCATAGAACACCCCGGCCCCGGCCGGCGCGCGGCTGGGATCGAAGATAGTGTTGTCACCGCCCGCGATCAGGCGCGCGCTCACCTCGCCACGGCGCAGCTTGTCGTATTCCAGCTGCATGTCGCGCACGGTGTAGAAGTCCATCAACTCGGTCATCATCGCGTTGCAATCATTGCCGACGCGCAGTTGCAGGCGTTCCTTCAGCGTCAGGTGCGTGAGGTTGATCGAGAAGGTGGACTGGGTAACGCGTTCGGCGCGCTGCAAGACCGGCTCGGGCGCTTCTGCCACGAACGTGCGCAGGACATGCGGGTGGATCGCGCCGATCACGCCATCGCGGGCCATCACGCATTCGCCGTCGCGCAGTTCGAGCCCGGTGGCCCTGCCGCCCGAGACGATCACACGACGCACCTCGGCGTTGCAGCGCACTTCGCCGCCAAAATGCTCGATGGCGCGCACCAGGGCGTGGCTGAGCTGGCCCGAGCCGCCTTTCGGCATCGAACAGCCGAAGCTGTGGACGATGCCGGGCATGACGAAAGCGCCCATGCCGGTGCCGAGCTCATCGGGCATCTGCAGGTTTTCGGTGACCATGCGCACGATGTGCAGCTTGAGCAATTCGCTATCAAAGTAATGATCGACGATATCGAGCGCGCTGCGCTGCATGAGATCGAGCAGGAAGCGGCCTTCGTCCGACTGATCCATCATCGCCACGAACGCGCCGAGCGGAAACGGCGGGGCATACATCCCGCTCATCAGCATGGGCAGTGCCGTGGTGCTCATGCCGACAAAGCGGCGATAGGCTTCGGCGTCCTTTTCACCGGCGACGCGGGCGAGTTCCTCGCAGGTGCGATCGAGATCCTTGTAGGACCGGATCACGGTGCCGTCTTCCCAGATCGAGACGTGGACGAGATCGGGATAGATATATTCGAGCCCGAACTTCGCGAGCAGACCCAGCTCGTCTTCGCGCAGCATGGGGTTGCCCTGGATCATGATGTGCACGTTGGAATGTTCGTCGTGCCAGAAGCCGGGGTGCAGCAATTCCCGCGTGGACACGCCGCCCCCGTAGTGCGGCTTGCGTTCGAGCACGAGGACCTTCTTGCCGGCCTTGGCCATGTAGGCCGCGGCGACGAGGCCGTTGTGCCCCGCCCCCATCACGACGATGTCATGCTGGCTCATGCCGGCTCCTCCCCCAGAAAGGCGCGGAACCCGGCAAGCCCGGGGACATGCGATGCGCTGCCGCCATCGCAGACCAGCACCTGGCCGGTAATGTTGCGCGCAGCATCACTGGCCAGGAAGGCCACGGACTCGGCAATATCCTCTGGCTCGCCAAGGCGATCGCGCAGGGTTTCGTCCTCTACCAGTTGGCGCAGGGCCGGGGGAAACGCCTCGCGCAGCGCCGGCGTCATTGTCATGCCAGGCGCCACCGCGTTGCAGCGCACGCCGGCGCGGCCATGGCTGGCAGCAATGGCGCGGGTCAGCTGGATGACGGCCGCCTTGCTGCTGGAATAGGCTGCCTGGATGAGATGGCCCTGCAGCGCCAGGTTGCTGACGGTGTTGACGATGCAGCCGCGGCTTTCGCGCAGCGCGGGCAGCGCGGCGCGGCAGGCCATCATGGTGCCGCGCACGTTGACCGCATAGGTGCGGTCCCACAAGTCTGTGTCCATGCGTTCCACGTCGCCATCGTTGCGCGCCACCTCGGGCCCCAGCAGCGCGGCATTGTTGTGCAGCACATCGAGCCGGCCAAAGTGGGCGACAACCTGCCCGACCATCGCCTGGATCGATGCTTCGTCGGCCAGGTCGAGCGGCACCGCGATGGCACCGGGCAATTGCGCGGCGAGCGCAGTGGCGCGCGCAACGGCAATGTCGGCCAGCGCCACGCGGGCGCCGCGCGCGGTCAGCAGGCGGGCAGTCGCCTCGCCGATTCCGCCAGCCCCGCCGGTGATGATGGCAACCTTGCCGTCCATGGCAATGGCATCTGCGGTCATGCGCATTCTCTCCCTGTTCGGTTGTGTCAGGCCGTTTTATGGTGATGGTGACAAAGCGGAAGACGGCACTTTTTTGTGCCCATGACAGGCGGGGGAGGCCGAGTTGGACAGCGCGCCATTGCACCAGGCCATCGCGCGGCTGGCCGCCGAGATGACCGCGCATGGCAAGCATCGCGATGACCCCGCGCGCGAAGTGATGGGCTTGCTGGGCGACCGCTGGTCCACGCTGATCCTGCTGGTCTTGGAAACGGGCGAATGGCGCCATGCCGACCTGCGCCGAACGCTGGGCCAGCTGTCTGCCGAGCAGGCGATATCGCAGCGCGTGCTGACCCTGAAGCTGCGCACGCTGGAGCGTGACGGCTTTGTGGCGCGCACAATTACTGGCTCGGTCCCGCCGAAAGTGAGCTATCGCCTCACGCCACTGGGCCGCGACCTCCACGGCCAGGCGCGCGCCCTGATCGACTGGATCAACACCCGCGCGGACAATATCCGGCTGGCGCGCGAAAGGTTCGACGCCACAGACAGTTAGTCTGCATCAGTGCTGGGGATGGTTCATCCGGTATTGCACTTCGATTTCATCAAGAGCGATCTTGGCGGCGCTGGGCAGTGGCACGACATTGTCCGCCACATCTGCCTTCGCACCCGCGGCCGCCTGGAGGCGTTCGACCACCCAGCGCAAGGCGCGGTCGTTGTTGTTGGCGATGTTCCACTGGATCGCTTCGCGGATCGGCGGGATGTCGAACGGAACTTCGCGCATGACCAGGGGCATCGCGCCGACGACGATTTCCGCCATGCGGCGGTGCATGGTGGCGATGCGCTTGGTGCCGAGGATAAGGCCGGGCAACGACAGGAACGAGGGGGCGATGACCTCTACCCGCCGCTGCTGCTTCTGGCGCCGCATGAACCAATCCTCGAACGCGGAAACCCGCGACTTGCCGAAACGGGGCGTGACGTGGCCCAGCTCGAGATACAGGTCACGTGTCATCGGCTGCGCCATGGCCGGATTGGCGGCATCGCCCACCACGACGTAATCGTCTTCGAACAGGACCTGGCTGGGATGATCGGCCGAGATCGCGATATCGATGGTAAGCAACAGGTCGATGTGTCCGCGCTCGATGGCTTCGATCGGGCTATCGTTCATCGGCTGGATCTCGAAACGCAGATGCGGCGCATCCTTTTCGAGATCGGCCAGCACGCGGGTGAGCAGCACTTCGGTGGAATAGTCCGAGGCCATCATGCGGATGGTGCGGTCGGCAGTGGCAGGATCGAAGGGCGGCGCGACCGCCACAGTGGTGCGGATCTGTTCGAGCACGGCGCGCACCGGCTCGATCAGTTCTTCCGCCCGCGCAGTGAGGATCATCGCCCTGCCCTTCACCACCAGCAGTTCGTCCTCGAAGTACTCGCGCAGGCGGCCCAGCGCGCTGGAGGTGGCGGATTGCGACAGGCACAGCCGATCGGCCGCCAGGCTGACGCTGCGTTCGGTCAACAGCACGTCGAGCGCCACGAGCAGGTTGAGATCGAGCCTTCCGTAGCGCATCGCCATCTCCCTCGCCCCTCAGATCATTGCGAGGGCGTTGGAGACGAGTGTAGCAGCATCGCCATCGTGTGCAAAACCGGCGCGGTCCGCCGCTGCCGTGGTCAGCGGGGGCTGCGCGGCAAAGGCTGCTTCGAGCGATGGATCGGGCTGGTAACTGACCAGATCGGCCGCCACCCCGCACTGACGGGCGATTTCCCCGGCCAGATCGCCCATGGCAACGCGCAATGCCGGAAGCGTCACCGCGCGGGTGTTCGGCATCAGCCCACTGTCGAGGTTGAGGGCATGGACCAGGTTGTCGACGCAGCGCGTCACCGATTGCGCCCAGATCGTTCCCTCGGCCGAGACCGGGCAGACAAAGCGCTCGCCGGCCTTTAGCGCATGGAACAGGTTGGAAATGAAGGCCGATTTCAAGCCTGACGGTCCCTTGGGCCGGGCCAGAATGCCCGACAGGCGAACGGTGACGCCATCGATCAGGCCGCGGTTGGAAAACATCGCGACGGCATGCTCCATCATCGCCTTGTGCCCGCCGTAGATCATCTTGGGGCTGAGCGGGGTACCATCGTCCACCTGTGCCGGGAACGGATCGCCGAACACCGCGATCGAACTGGCATAGACCACGCGCAGGCCGGGATTGAGCGCGGCCGCCTCGAGCAGCAGGTCATACATCGCATCGACGTTGATGCGCCGCGACAGCGCAGGATCGGCTTCTGCCGCGCCGCCGGGCACCGTGGCGAGGTGGACCAGCGCATCGCACCCCTGCGCCAGTGCCGCCCCCCGCACGGCAGCATCGCCCATGTCCCCCACGATCAGCCGCGCCGGCGCGGGCAGATCGGCGGGCATGGTATCGAGCCCGGTAACCTCGTGGCCGGCGCCGACCAGCCTGCCGACCAATGCCCGACCGACAAAACCGCCAGCGCCCGTCACCACGATATGCATTGCGAAACGCTCCTTAGAAATTGCCGGAAAGACGCAGGCCCCAGGTCCGCGGGGCGGAAAAGTGCCCGACGGCCATGCCGAGCGGCGAGGCCTGCGGCGCAAGGTCGCGGCGCTTGTTCTCGATGTTGCGAACAAAGCCGGTAAGCGCCAGGCTTCCGTTGGCGGCGCGCACCGTCAGCGACGCGTCGGTCGTCCAGTAGGCGGGAATGCGCTCGAAATCGAGATATTCGAAAGCGCCCCACTGGCTGTCGCGCCAGGCAGTGTTGACGTTGGCCACCAGTTCGACGTCGGCGTTGAGCGGCACCACCTGCTCGGCGCCGAGGTTGACCGTCCACTTCGGGCTGAACAGCAGCGGATTGCCCGAGCAGTTGAAGTCCTTGACCGGCGCACCGCCAGCGACGGCACCGGTATAGGTGAACGGGCAACCGATGTTGTCACGCGGCGAGGCGGTATAGAGGTGGAGGTCGTTGTACTTGGTATCGAGATACTGGACCTTGGCGCTGAGCGTGGTGCCACGGGTGGGCTTGACCACGAGATCGGCGTCGAAGCCCTTGATCGTGGAACGACCGGCGTTCTCGTTCGAGCTGATCAGGGTGCCGCTGGTGTCAACGGTGAAATAGGTGATCTGCTGGTCGCGGTACTTCCACAGGAAGCCCTCGAGATTGAGCTGGACGTGATTGTCGAAGAACCGGTTCTTTGATCCGATGGTGTAGGCGGTGATGAACTCGGGCAGGTACGAGGTCTTGCTCTCGGTCATCTGCAGGCCGCCGGCGCGATAACCGGATTCCGCCGTTGCGTAGAGCAGGCTGGTGGGCGTGACATCGAATTCGGCCGAGGCCTTCCACGTTACGCGCGAATAGGTCCTGCTATCGACGACGGGGTTGTAGGTCTTGAGAATGGCGCCGACGCCATTGACCAGCGGAAATACCTGGTAGCCGGGCTGGTTGGTGCTGTTGCCAGCGATCCAGCCGTTCGACTTGAGCCAGTTGATCGTGTCGCCGGTGTTCAGGAAATTGGGGTAATAGGGCATGTTGCCCGGCGTGGCGCAGCCAGCGCCGAACGAGGCCGGCGGCGTGATCAACGCGGGGGGCGGGCCGCCGCAGAACGTGATAAAGTTGTTGATCAACCCGTCGATCGACTTCTTGTCGTGGGTATAGCGCGCGCCGCCGATCAGCCTGAACCGGTCGGACACGTGGGCGGTCAACTGGCCAAACGCGGCATAGCTGTCGGTCTTGTGGCGATAATCCACCATCGGCAGCACGAATTCCTGGTTATACTCGTCGTTGGCCTTGATCTTTTCATTGAAGTAGTAGGCGCCCAGCACATAGTCGAGCATCCCGGTCTTGCCGGAAAGGCGGGCTTCCAGGCTGGTCTGCTTCACCTTTTCGACGGTGTGGGCCACGTTGAAAGCCGGACCATAGAAGAAGGAATTGTCGCTGCTTTCGCGATAGGCCGGGATCACCGTCAGCTTGCCGATGCCAGTCTTCCAGTTGATTTCGGCATTGACGCCCCAATAGGTGCTGTCCTGCCGCTGATCCTGGTTCATTGCGCTCAGGAAGCCGAAAGCCGGCGCGCCGATGTTCTGCGCACGGAAAGCGTTGGCGGCAGGGGTGTTGAAACCCTCGCTCGAATCCAGGTTGGCGGGGAAGAAGCTATAGCCCGTGGGGCCAGGAATATACCCGCCGATATAGCTGCCGCCCGCGCCACGGCCGCCCAGGTGGGTGTAATCGGCGCCGATGCGCACCGACAGGTCGCTGCTCGGCTCGACCAGGAACTGCGCGCGCAGCGAGCCGCGCTTGGCATCGTCGGTGCCATCGCGGTTGTAGCCATCGTGGGTGGAATAGGCTCCGCTTACGCGCAACGCGGAATTGGCGCTGGTGGCCAGGTTGACGTGGGCATCGGCATCGACGGCATTGTAATTGCCGGCAGAGATGTTGAAGCCCATCGAATTGCGGCCGATTTCGGGATGGGCCGGAATGATGTTGACCGCGCCGCCGGTCGCGTTGCGACCATAGAGGATGCCCTGCGGCCCCTTGAGCACTTCCACGCGCTGCAAGTCATAGAACGCCGCGCCGAACACGCCGCCGCCGCGGCCGAGCACCACGCCATCATAGCTGGGGGTGACCGCCGGATCGTTGTAGCTGCTGGTGGTGATGTTGCCGACGCCGCGAATGAAGATCGAGGCGATATTGCCGCCGGGCTGCGGGATCGAAAGCGAGGGCACCGCCTTGGTGATGTCGGCCGACGAGGTGATGCCGCGCTGGGCCAGATCGTTGCCGGTGACGGCATCGATCGCGAGCCCAGCCTTTTGCAGCGATTCCTCGCGGCGCTGGGCGGTGACGATGATTTCGCCGATCCCGCCATTGTCCGCCGGAGCTGCGGCGGTAGCCGTGGTCGTGGCCGCTGCAGGCTGGTCCTGGGCGGGCGTTTCGGCCGCGAATGCCGGCGTGGCGACAATGGCCAGGGCGCTCGTGGCGAGCAGAAGGGTGCGCATGGTTTTTCCTCCCCGTAAATGTGGCGCTTGAATTGCTTGATCTTGCGGTTAGCCCGGCCCGCCGCAAATATCTTACCGATTGAATCGATAGATCCCTATCCACAGTTCGGATTTGTACAGTGTGTCCGCTTCGTTAGGTCATGCCCCCTATGAACCGGGAGACAATCAGCAGCATCGCAACGGCGCTTGTCGTTGGCGGCGGTATCGGCGGCATGGCAACGGCGATCAGCCTGGCCGAGCGGGGAGTGAAGGTCGACCTGATCGATCTCGACCCGGAATGGCGGGTCTATGGCGCCGGGATCACCATCACCGGCCCCACCCTGCGCGCGTACCGCCAGCTAGGCCTGCTCGAACAGATCAAACAGCAGGGCGCCATCACCAGCAAGACGCGCCTGTTCCGCTATGACGGCCACCACATCCTCGACCTGGAAGAGCCGGTAATCGAGGAAGGCTTGCCCGCAACCGGCGGGATCATGCGGCCGATCCTGCACCACATCATGCAGCGCCGGGTTACCGAACTGCAGATCCCGGTCCAGCTGGGCCTGACCGTGTCCGCGCTGGAGAACCGCGACGATGGGGTCGACGTGCGCTTTTCCAACGGAACGGAAGGCCGCTATGACCTTGTAGTGGGGGCAGACAGCGTCGCTTCGGGCGTGCGCAGCATCGCCTTTCCGCACATGGGCCCGGCACAGCCGACCGGCCAGGGATGCTGGCGCATCTCGATCGCCAAGCCGCCGGGGCTCAACGCCAGCGAGTTCTTTCTGGGCCATGCCAATCCGGCGGGGATCACCCCCTGCGCGCCCGACAAGATCTATTTGTGGATGCTTACCCCGCATGTGGAGCGCGAGCAGCACATGGACGAGGAAGAGCTGTTCGTCACGCTCAAGGAGCTGCTGCGCGACTTCGGCGGCAATGCCGGGTGGATCCGCGACACGATGACGCGCGAGGACTGGATCAACTATCGCCCGCTCGCCGCCGTGCTGCAGCCGCGCGACTGGTTCAACGGGCGGATCGTGCTGGTGGGCGATGCCGTGCACGCGACCACGCCGCACCTGGCATCAGGCGCCGGGATGGCGGTGGAAAGTGGCATCGTGCTGGCCGAAGAGCTGGCGCGGACGCCGGACGTGGCCAGCGGGCTGCGCGCCTATCAGGAACGGCGCTTTGACCGTTGCCGCGACGTGATCGAGACCAGCGTGGCCGTGGGCCAGTTGCAACTGGCAAACGGTGACCCGCAAATCCACGCCAAGATGCTGGAAGGCGCGCTGCACCGGCTGAACGCGCCCTACTGATGCCGAAGCGTAAAAAGTCAGGTGGCGGCGCGGCGTGACACCACGAGCGCCGCCACGGCAACGCCCAGCCCGGCCAGGGCCGCGTGGCCAAGCACGGCAAAGGCCGGCATCAATCCACCCCAGTGCAGCGACAGGGCCGTCACCACCAGTGGGCTGAGCCATTGGCCCAGGGCAAAGGACGATTGCCACACGCCCGTGCCCCGCGCGCGCACCTCATAGGGCAGCAGGCTGATCGACCAGACCAGCAGCGTGGGCAGCAGCATGCCCCCACCGACCTGGTTGACGAAGCAACCCGCCAGGAACATCGGCACGCTCGTGCTGTGCCCCATGATGGCAAAGCCTGCGGCGATCAGCGCGAATTCAGCACAGAGCAGGCGCAGCGGCCCCTGCCCCGCGATACGCGTGTAGACGAAGGTGCCCAGCGGCACGCCCAGGCTGGCGAGCGAGGTGAACAGGCCGATGCGCGCGGCGCTGACAAGGCCGAGTTGGACCAGACCCGACGAAGCCTGGATCTGCACGGTGTAAAAGAACACCGAGCCATAGATGGTAATCGCCACGATCACCGCGAGGCGGCCCCAGGGGCTGGACGCCGCCGCCGGCGCGGAAGATGCCTTGGGCGTAGCGGAGGCGGGCTCGGTATCCCAGGTATAGCGCCAGACCATGGCGAACATGACCAGCGCGGCGCCATAGACCCAGAACGAGGTGCGCCAGCCCAAATCGCCGAGCACGCCGCCCAGATTGAAGAACAGCAAGGCAGAGACCGAGGCAAAGGCGGTTTGCCCGGCCAGCCAGCGATCGCGCGCCGGGCCGGTAAAGTAATCGCCGATCATGGTGGTCGAGAGCACGTAGATCAACGCTTCGGCGATCCCGACCGCCACGCGCGAGGCGAGAATGGCCCACAGGCTGGTCAAGACCAGCGGCGCCATGCCGACCACCGCATAAAGCACGAACGCCATCAGCAGCAGGCGACGCCGGCCAAAGCGATCGCCCAGCAGCCCTGCGACCGGGCACAACAAGGCGACGCACAGCGACGGCAGGGTCAGGACCATGGGCACGAGATAATCGTGGCCCGGAACATGGGCATATTCCGCCATGAGGCGCGGCAGGACCGGCGCGAGCAGAACCACCGCCATGGTCGTGAGGGTAATCGGCAACAGCAGGGATATTCCCGTCATCGTACCGGCTTGCTGTTGTCTCTCCACGCGCATGCTCTTTCCTGGCTTATGAGCCCGAGACCATTCCCGGCAGCGCAGAGCGCGTCCAATTGATAGCGCAGGGCGCAATCGATCGGTCTTGTCGATAGGCGCGACAGGACCGATGGCAATGCATCCAAAAAGCGAAATCCATGCGCGGAACAGGGGATGCTAGGATCGGACAACGGCAGGGCCACACCTGCGATGGAGAGGAAAAAGACCATGACCCTTGCCGAAACGCCCTTTTCGGATCTGGCCCGCGGACAGCAGCGGTTGGCAGGGCGCGTGGCCGTGGTGACCGGCGCGGGCGCCGGCATTGGACGCGGGATCGCGCGGATGTTTGCGGCGCAAGGGGCAACCGTGCACGCGCTGGATATCGATGCGGCAGGCATTGGCGCGCTGGCCGAGGAAACCGGCGGGGCCGTACGGGCCTGGCCGATAGACCTGCTGGACGAGGCAGCGGTGCAGCAGGCGATCACGACGATCGGCAGCGAGGCGGGACGGATCGATGCGCTGGTACCGGCAGCGGCGATGGCTGTGTTCAACTGGATCGACACGATGACCTATGCGCAGTGGCAGCATACCCTGCGCGGCGAACTCGACATCGTGTTTCTCTGCACGCACGCGGCCTGGCCCTGGCTGAAGGCGAGCGGACGCGCGGCGATCGTCAATTTCGCCTCGGCCAATGCGCACGTGGCGCTCAACGGCTCCCCGGCGCTGGCGCACTGCGCGGGCAAGGGCGGCGTCATGGCGATGACGCGCCAGTTGGCGATGGAAGGCGCGCCCCACGGCATCCGCGCCAACACGATCTCGCCCGGCCTGATCCTGACCCAGCAAACCGCGCTGCACATGGCGTCAGATCCCGGGTTCGAAGCGTTTGCGCTGGAAAAGATGATGATCAAGCGCATCGGCCAGCCCGAGGATATCGCCTGGACGGCGACGTTCCTGTGTTCGGACGAGGCAGGCTATATTACCGGGGCGGATTTCCGCGTGGACGCCGGCTCGACCGCGTGGTGAAGCAGCGCGGCTGACCTTTCCCGGCAGATCGCGCGGTGTCAGCTGCCGTCGCTGATCAGGGTGCCGCCATCGGCGACGAGATTGTGGCCGGTGACGAACCCGGCAGCGGGGCTGGCAAGGAAGGCAACCGCGCCCGCGATCTCGGCAGGGGTACCAGGGCGGCGCAGCGGCGTCATGGCCATGCGGCGGGCCATGAAATCGGCGTTGTCGAGCAAGGGCTGCGACAGTTCGGTGGCGACAAAGCCAGGCGATACGGCGTTGACGCGCACACCGCGCGGCCCCCATTCCACCGCCAGGTTGCGCGCCAGCTGCGCCACCCCGGCTTTGGCCAGGGCATAGGCATTGATCCGCCCATTGCCGCGCAGGCCGGCAAGGCTGGCGACCAGCACCGCTGCACCAGCGCCGCCCGGCGCTGCGGCAATATGCGGCAGCGCCAGGTTGCACAGCACGACCTGGCTGCGCAGGTTGATCGCCATGACCTGGGCGTAATCATCCATGGCCAGATCGGCAAAGCCGCCGGGGCGGCCGGTGATCCCGGCATTGCACACCAGAATGTCGAGCCGCCCGCATCGGGCCAGCGCGAAATCGACCAGCGCCGCCTGCGCGGCATCGTCGGTAACATCGCAAGCCATGCCGGGCATGCCAAGATCGGCAGCAACGCGGGCCGTGTCGGCCGCGCTTTCGCTGGAGATGACGACCTGCGCCCCTAGCGCGATCAGCGCCTGCGCGATCGCCAGGCCGATGCCCCGGGTTGAGCCGGTGACGATCGCGCACTTGCCCGACAGATCGAACATGGCCTCAGTCCGGCTTGTCTTCGGGCAGCGGCTGGCCATTGTGGAGATAGGCCGGGGCCTCGATCAGGATGAAGGCAATGCGGCAGGGCTTGTCGGTGGTGTTGCGCCACAGGTGATTGGTGCCGCGCTGGACGATGATGCCGCCCTGCCCGATCGTGCGCTTCGCGCCGTCGTCCAGTTCCAGCTCGATCTCACCCTCCAGCACGATGCCATAGTCGATCGAGTTGGTGCGGTGCATCGGGCTTTCCTTGCCCGGCAGCATGTCGACGATGCGGATGACCGAGCCGCCGTTGAGCGTGAGGCCCGCCGGACGATGGCGACCATCGGTTTCGTCATTGTTGTCGGCCGGCACCGTCGCCGTGGTCCACACCAGCAGGAACGCGCCGTCACCCGAAGGGATCAGCTTGGTGGGCGACACGTCCTCTGACTTGAACACCGCCCGGCCATTGGCATCATGGCCGGTAACAACGCGCTGCACAGGGGGAAGACCGGAATCGGAGATTGGCGAGTTCATGGGCATGTTCCGTAGTTGATCAGATGAAACGGACGGGTTCAACCAGCAGGTGGCGCGTTGCCGCAGGGGCCAGCACCGGCTCCGCCAGATCGGCAAGAACGCCGGCAATCACGGTGGGATCGGCCCCGGCGGCAAGGCCGATTTCATCGAACTGGGTGAACGGAAAATCGCCTTCGACCACCCGGGCCAGATTGGTGACCACGCCGTGGACGTCGTCCCGCGCGGCGATCGCTGCCAGGGCCAAGGCCCACCGCTCGATATCCACGCCGCGCGCCGCACGAAATACCAGAAGCTTGGCCAGCGCATCATCAGCGCCGGGCGCCACGACGCGTTCGGCAGCGAAAAGCGCGATCGAGCCATCCCGTTCGCGGAAGTTGTCTTCATCGGGCCCAACGCGCAGGCGATAGGCTTCGCTTGCCTTGGACGCGGCCATGGCGGCGGGTTCGGCAAAGCGGATCACGGTGACCGCATCGCGATCATCGAGCAGCGGCAGGCCCGCAAGGTCTTGCGCATAGTGGTGGACATAGCCGGTGAAACCGCCCGACACCGCGGGCTCGGCCACCACCATCGGGCCGTGCACGGTTTCGAGATGACGGCGCAACCCCGCGCGGCCAAGCCCCAGCCGCGTGCGCGGCAGGATGACCAGCTTGACCGGGCCGGCGGGAGCGGCGTCAGCCACGGACCACGGTCTGGTTCAGCACGCCGAACGGCGCGCGGCCGGCCGCATCGACTGCTTCCATGCGCACGCTGTCGCCAAAGCGCATGAATGCCGTCTTGGCTTCGCCAAGATCGAGCATTTCGATGCCGCGCCGCTCGGCAATGCAGGAAGAACCGATCTCGCGGAAGTTGGGGTTGGACACGGTGCCCGAGCCGATGATCGTGCCCGCCACCAGATCGCGCGTGCGCGCCGCATGGGCGACGAGTTCGTGGAAGCCGTGGCCCATCGGCTCGCCATTGGCCGCGCCAAACCGTTGGCCGTTCCAGTCCACGCGAAGATCGAGGCAGACGCGCCCGTCGCGCCAGGCATCGCCCAGTTCATCGGGCGTGACGGCATAAGGCGCCATGCCGCACGGGGGCTTGGCCTGGACCCAGCCGAACCCGGTCTTCATTTCTGGCCCGGCGAGCGTGCGCAGCGACCAATCGTTGACCTGCACGACAAGCCGGATGTGGTTCATCGCCTCTGCGGCAGATGTGCCCATGGGCACGGCATCGACGATTACGCCGAATTCGCCCTCGAAATCGATGCCGAGCGCCTCGTCGGGGAACTTCACTTCGCTGATCGGGGCGTAGAAGCGATCCGACATGCCCTGGTACATCAGCGGCGCGCCGGTCTTGATCGGCGTAATGCCGAGCACGGCATCCATCAGATCGCCATGGGACTGGAACGCCGAGCCATCGAGCCATTGCCAGGCGCGCGGCAGGGGGGCGAGCACCTGCGCCGGGTCGAGCGGCTCAGAAAACGTGGTGATCGCCGCGAGTTGCGGCGCAACGTCGGTCCACCGTTCCAGCGCGGCTTGCAAGGTGCCCACCGGCGCGGGCGCGTGGGACCGGCCATCTGGCGATACGACCACGAGCCGTCCATCCGGCGTTCCATCCTGCAAGGTGGCAAGGCGCATCGATCGTGTCTCTCCAAGTTCTCGTTTCGCAACGACTATGCGGGAGGCGGGCCACGCACAACGGCATCTCATCGATAGCTTCGCATCGAAACTATGCGATGGTTCGGCCCCAAGGCGGCTGGCAGGGCACTGCAAAGACAAGCCGACATGGAGAGTTTGGTGGCGATTTACCTCAAGCGCGGTGCGACGGCGGAAGCCAAGGCGGACGCGGACCGCAAGGTGCGCGATACGGTGGAAGCGGCGCTCGCCGCGATCGAAGCCCGTGGCGACGCGGCCGTGCGCGAGATGAGCATTCGCTTCGACGGATGGGACCGCGACGATTACCGCCTGAGCCAGGCCGAAATCGACGCCGCGGTGGACAGCCTGACCGCGCAGGAGCGCAAGGATATCGAGTTTGCGCAGACCCAGGTGCGCAACTTTGCCCAGGTACAGCGCGAGTCCATGAAGGACGTGGAAGTGGAAACCATGCCCGGCGTGGTGCTGGGCCACAAGAACGTGCCGATCAACGCCGCCGGCTGCTATGTTCCGGGCGGCAAGTATCCGCTGCTTGCCTCGGCGCACATGTCGGTGATCACCGCCAAGGTGGCCGGCGTGAAGCGCGTTGTCACCTGCGCCCCGCCTTTCCAGGGCAAGGCAGCGCGGCATATCGTGGCAGCACAGGCACTGGCCGGGGCCGACGCGATCTATGCGCTGGGCGGCATCCAGGCGATCGGCGCCATGGCCATCGGCACGCAGAGCATCGACCCGGTCGATATCCTGGTTGGCCCCGGCAATGCGTTTGTCGCCGAAGCCAAGCGCCAGCTGTTCGGCCGCGTTGGCATCGATCTCTTTGCCGGGCCGACCGAGACGCTGATCATCGCCGACGAAGTGGGCTGCGATGCCGAACTGGCCGCCACCGATATCCTGGGCCAGGTCGAACACGGGCCCGACAGCCCCGGCGTGCTGCTGACCAATTCAGAGAAGCTGGCGCGCGAGACGATGGTCGAGATCGAGCGGCTGCTGCAGATCCTGCCCACCGCCGACCACGCACGCAAGGCGTGGGAAACCTACGGCGAAGTGATCGTGGCGGAAAGTTACGAGGAGATGGTGCGCATCGCCGACGACATCGCCAGCGAACATGTGCAGGTGATGACCGCCGATCCCGATTACTTCCTGAACAACATGACCAACTATGGCGCGCTGTTCCTGGGCCCGCGCACCAACGTTTCGTTCGGTGACAAGGTGATCGGCACCAACCACACCCTGCCGACGCGCAAGGCCGCGCGCTATACCGGCGGCCTGTGGGTGGGCAAGTTCCTCAAGACCTGCACCTACCAAAAGGTGCTGACCGACGAGGCATCGGCACTGGTGGGCGAATATTGCAGCCGGCTGTGCGCACTGGAAGGCTTTGCCGGGCATGGCGAGCAGGCCAACGTGCGGGTGCGCCGTTATGGCGGGCGAAACGTGCCCTATGCCGGGCAAGCCGCCCCCAGCGAGCTGACGCGGGCATGACGGAGCGGCCGGTGTTGCCGACCACGCCATCGTTCCGGCTGGACGGGCGGCGCGCGCTGGTTACCGGTGCGGGCCGCGGGATCGGCCTGGCGATGGCCGCCGCGCTTGCCGATGCAGGCG
>NZ_APCQ01000312.1:0-44405 GCF_000410615.1 Novosphingobium sp. B-7
GCGGCGCTGCGGCAGGCGCGGGTCCGGCCCTGGCGCGGGGCTTTGCCGTTGCCAGCCACGATAGCGGGCACCAGGGCGCGGTGTTCGACGCCTCGTTTCGCACCGACCAGCGCGCGACGCTCGATTTTGCCCAGGCGGCGGTTCCGGCGGTTGCGCAATTGGGCAAGGCGATCGCCACGCGGTTCTATGGCCGGGCGCCGGCGCACAGCTATATGGCGGGCTGCTCCACCGGCGGGCGCGAGACGATGCTGGCGATGGAGCGCTATCCCGCGCTGTTCGACGGGCTGGTGATCGGCGCGCCGGCAATGCGCACCGGCTTTTCCAACCTGGGCACCACCTACGCCAAGGTCATGTTCAACCAGGCCGCGCCGCGCGATGGCCAAGGGCTGCCGCTGCCGGACAAGGCCTTTTCCGCCGCCGACCGCCAGACCATCCGCGCCGGTCTGCTGGCGCAGTGCGATGGCCTGGATGGCCGGGCGGATGGCATGATCATGGCCGTGGCGCAGTGCCATTTTCGCCCTGCCGCTTTGCAGTGCCACGCCGGCAAGCAGGATGGCTGCCTCAGCGCGCCGCAGGTGGAGGCGCTGGACCGCGCCTTTGCCGGCCCGCGCGATGCGGCCAGGCGCGCGCTCTATGCGCCGGTGCCCTACGATACCGGCGTGGTCGATACGTCAGGGCCAGTATCGGGCTATATCGCCGATGGTCGCACGGATATCCTCGGCCCGCCCAACCGCGATTTGTCCGTAGACCTGGATGCCCGTGCCGCCGCGATCCGCGCCGATTGGATGCAAGCGCTGACCGACACCGACGGCTGGACCGATCTCAGCTCGTTCCTTGGCCACCAGGGCAAAGTGCTGTTCTATCATGGGGTCAGCGATCCGTGGTTTTCTGCGCTCGACACGCTGGATTACTGGAAGCGCGCGGGCAAGACCAATGGCGGGGCCTGGGCGCAGTCCAGCCGGTTCTACATGGTGCCGGGCATGGCCCATTGCCAAGGCGGCGACGCGTTTGACCGCTTCGATCTGCTTGGCGCGGTGGTCGATTGGGTAGAGCGGGGCGAAGCGCCCGCAGCGGTGGTCGCCACGCGCAGCCGGGGCACCGCGGCCCGGCCGCTATGCCCTTGGCCGGGCTATGCCCGCTATAACGGCGGTGATCCCGATCGCGCCGAAAGCTATTCCTGCGCCGAAGCACCCGTGGCGGCAGCGGGGGGCTGATCGCTCCACCGCCCGCCCACGGCCTGGGCCAAGGCAATGGCGGCGGTCTGGCGATCGATCACCGACTGGATTTCGGTCTGTCGCGCCGACAGCGCTGCGGTTTGCGCGGTGATGACCGAGGTGTAATCGACGATGCCGTTGCGATACTGGTTGTTGGCAATGGTTTCGGCCTGGCTCGCCGAAACGGTCGCTTCTGCCCGCCGCTGCGCCACTTGCGCCAGCACGCGTGTTCCCGCCAGGTTGTCTTCCACTTGCTGGAACGCGGCCAGCACCGTCTGGCGATAGGTTGCCACCGTCTGATCATACTGCGCGCGCGCCTGGACCACGGCGCCATGCCGCGCCCCGAAATCCAGCAGTGTCATTGCCCCGCTCAAGCCCAGCGACCACAGGCTGGTGGCGGCCTGGAACAACTGGCCGATCACGCTGCTGTTGGTGCCCACGCTGCTCGACAGCGTGACTTGCGGGAAATAGGCCGCCTTCTGGATGCCGACATTGGCATTGGCCGCGGCCACGCGGCGTTCGGCGGCGGCGATATCGGGGCGGCGCTGCAGCAGGGCGGCGGGCACCTGGGCTGGGATTTCCGGCACGACCGGCTGCCAATCGACTGCCGGAAGGGCAAAGGTTGACGGGTTTTCGCCCACCAGCACGGCAATCGCGTGTTCCAGCACAGCGCGCTGACGATCGAGATCGGCGCGGGTGGCCTGCGCGTTGCTCAGCGTGGTCTGCGCCTCGAACACGTCGGCGTGGGAAACGGTACCGGCCTTGTACTTGTTGGTGGTGATGGCCAGGGCGCGGGTATAATCGGCCACGGTGCGATCAAGCAGCACGCGCTGCGCATCGATGCCACGCAACTGGACATAGTTGGTGGCGAGTTCCCCTTGCGCAGACAGCGTGGCATTGGCCAGATCGCCTTCGCTTGCCTGGGCGCTGGCCTTGGCCTGGTTCACCGTATTGCCCAGCCGGCCCCACAGATCAGGCTCCCAACTCGCACCGATCGAGAGGGAATAGCGCGAGACGGTAGCCCCGGTGGTGGTGGTCGAAACCCCCGTGCCACCGGTCACGTTCTGGCCGGCGAAATCCTGCGAGCGGGTGCCGCTGGCAGACGCGGTGAGCGAGGGGAACAGCGCCGAACGCTGCACCTGCACCAGCGCCCGTGCTGCCTGGTAGGCAGCGCGATAGCTGGCCACGTTCTGGTTGGTGACCGCTACTTTTTGTTCCAGGCTATCGAGCACGGGATCGCGGAACAGATCCCACCACGCCCCGCGCGCCACCGCATCCGAGGGCGTAGCCACGGCCCAGCCGGGCTCTTCCTTGAACTGTGGTGGGATCGCCACCGTGGCGGGCGGGCGATAGGCTGGCGCCATCGAGCAGCCGGCCAGGACCAGCGGCAGCGCCATGCCGGGAATGACGAGCGCGGAAAAGCGGGAGAGGGGCGCGCGCATCAGGCGGGTACTCCTTGGATCGGGGCCGGCGGGGGCGCGCGGCGGGGGCGGGGGGGGGGGAAGCGGTCGAGCGCGAGATAGACCACCGGCGTGGTCATCAAGGTCAGCACCTGGCTGGCGACCAGGCCGCCGAAAATGGCGATGCCGAGCGGGCGGCGCAGTTCGGCGCCATCACCAAAGCCGATGGCCAGCGGCAACGCGCCCAGCGCGGCGGCCATCGTGGTCATCAGGATCGGGCGGAAGCGCTTGAGGCAGGCCTCGCGCACGGCCTCTACCGGGGAAAGACCTTCGTTCCGCTCTGCCTCCAGCGCGAAATCGATGATCATGATCGCGTTCTTCTTCACGATACCGATCAGCAGGATGATGCCGATCAGGGCAATGATGTCGAACTGCCCGCCGCTGGCGATCAGGGCGATCATCGCGCCAACCCCGGCCGAGGGGATGGTGGACAGCGCGGTAAGGGGGTGGATCGCGCTTTCATAGAGGATGCCAAGCACGATATAGATCGCCACCAGCGCCGCCAGGATCAGCAGTGGCATGCTGGCGGTGGACTGGGCAAAGACCTTGGCCGTGCCACCGAATTCGCCGTGGACGGTGGCGGGCAGGGCCAGGCTCGCCTGAACCTGCGCGATGAGTTGCGAGGCCTGGCCCAGCGACACGCCCTGCGGCAGGTTGAACGAGATCGTAGCCGATGGCTCGCCATCAGAGTGGCTGACCTGCGCATCGGTCGATCCTGTGCTCCACCGCGCGATCGCCGAAAGCGGCGTCATCGTGCGGGCCGTGGTGCTGACCGCGCTGCCGCTGGCAACCAATGCGCCACCGGCGGCCGCGCCGCCCGATCCGGTGAGATTGGCCGCGGAACTGGCCGAACTGATCGCGCCGGCTACCGGCAGATAGATGTTGTTGAGCGCCTCGGGCGAGCCGTTGAACTGGCGATCGGCCTCCATCACCACGTGATACTGGTTGAGGCCGGAATAGATGTTGGCAACCTGGCGCTGGCCAAAGGCATCGTAGAGCGTGGCATCGACCGTCTGCATCGGGATGCCCAGCCGCGCGGCGGCATCGCGGTCCACCTCGACAAAGGCGTCGGCACCGGCATCCTGCTGGTCGATATCGACGTCGGTGATGAGGTCGGGATGCGTCTTGAGCGCATCGACCAGCTTTTGTCCGGCGGCCTGCAGCACGGCGGCGTGATCGGCCTTGAGCACGTATTGATAGGTGCTGTTGGTCTGCCGCCCGCCGGCCTGGAGATCCTGCACCGGGTTGAGGAACAGGCTGACCCCGCGCACGCGCGCCAGCTTGGGTCGGAGGCGCCCGATCACCTCGTTGACCGGCGGGCGTTGCGAGCGGTCTTTGAGCGTGGCGAACAGGAAGCCACCACCCGCGCGCGAACCGCCGGCAAACGAGACCACGGTATCGACCGCGGGATCGGATTTGACGATCCGGGTAATGCGCGTGAGCTTGTCCTGCAGGTCTGAGAACGAGATCGACTGGTCGGCGCGCACGCCGCCCATCAGGCCGCCGGTATCCTGCTGCGGGAAGAAGCCCTTGGGCGCGATGGCGATCAGCCAGACATTCAGCGCCACGGTCAGCACCAGGACCAGCATGACCAGCCCGCGATGCGCCAGCGCCCAATCGAGGTTGCGGGCATAGCGCGCTTCTGACCATTCGACCCAGCGCTTGGCCGTGCGCATCACCCGGCTGTCGCTTTCGCGGCCATCGAGCAGGCGCGCGGCCAGCATCGGCGTGGTGGTGAGCGACACGACCAGGCTGATCGCCACGGCAACCGACATGGTCAGCGCAAATTCGCGGAACAGGCGGCCGACCAGGCCACCCATGAAAATCAGCGGCACGAACACCGCCACCAGGCTGACCGAGATGGACAGCACGGTAAAGCCCACCTCGCGCGCGCCCTTGAGCGCGGCGGACAGCGGCGACATGCCGTGTTCCACATGGCGGCTGATGTTCTCCACCACCACGATGGCATCGTCGACCACGAAGCCTGTCGCCACGGTCAAGGCCATGAGCGAGAGATTGTCGAGCGAGAAGCCCGCCAGGTACATGACGCCCAGCGTGCCGAGCAGCGAGGCAATCACCGCCGCGGCCGGGATCAGCGTGGCGCGCCACGATTGCAGGAACAGGCCGACCACCAGCACCACCAGCAGCGTGGCGATCAGCAGCGTCACTTCCACCTCGTGCAGCGAGGCGCGGATCGTGCGGGTGCGATCCGATCCGATCGACAGGTGGATATCGGGCGGCAGTGCGGCCTGCAGCGCCGGCAGTTGAGCCTTGAGCGCATCGACCGTTTCCACGATGTTGGCGCCGGGCTGGCGGCTGATCAGGATCGGCACGGCGCGCTTGCCGTTGAACAGGCCGATGGTGCGAATGTCTTCCGGCCCATCGGTGACAGTGGCGATGTCCGACAGGCGCACGGCGGCGCCATTGCGCCAGGCGATCACGGTATCGCGGTAATCGGCGGCGTGGCGGCCGGCCTGGTTGGAATAGACCTGGAAACTGCCGTTGCCGGTATCGAGCACGCCGCGCGGACGGTTGGCGCTTTCCGATTGCAGCGCGGTGCGCACGTCTTCGAGCGCGATACCGGCGCGCGACAGGGCCAGCGGGTTTACCTCGATCCGCACCGAGGGCAGCGCCGCGCCGCCCAGTTCGACATTGCCGACGCCCTGCACCTGGAGCAGCTTTTGCTGCACCACGTTGGATACCGCATCATAGATTTCAGACGGGCTGCGGGTATCGGAAGTGAGCGCGAGGATCAGCACGGGCGCTTCGGCCGGGTTGGCCTTGCGATAGCTGGGATTGCTTTTGAGCGTGGCCGGCAGATCGGCGCGCGAGGCGTTGATCGCGGCCTGCACATCGCGCGCGGCGCCGTCGATATTGCGCGACAGATCAAACTGCAGGGTGATCTGGGTTGACCCCACGCCCGATCGCGAGGTCATTTCGCTGACCCCGGCAATGGTCCCCAGATGCCGCTCCAACGGGGCGGCGACGCTTGCCGCCATCGTCGAAGGGCTGGCGCCAGGCAGGTTGGCCTGGACCATGATCGTGGGGAAATCGACCGCCGGCAGCGGCGCCACCGGCAGGTTGAAGAACGCCGCCACGCCCGCCAGCATCAACCCGATGGTGAGCAGGAGGGTGCCGACCGGGCGCCGGATGAAAGGCGCGGAAACGTTCATGCGCGGCCCGGTTCCTGGGTGCTCGGTTCCTGGGACGGCGTTGCGGCCCCGCGCGCGGTTTCGCGCCGCTCGCGCCAGCGTTCAAGGCCCAGGAAAATCACCGGCGTGGTGAACAGCGTCAGCACCTGGCTGAAGATCAGGCCGCCGGCGATGGCGATGCCCAGCGGCTGGCGCAATTCGTGCCCCATGCCGCCGCCAAAGATCAGCGGCAATGCGGCAAACAGCGCGGCGAACGTGGTCATCATGATCGGGCGGAAGCGCAGCAGCGCGGCCTGGCGGATGGCGTGCGACGGATCGGCGCCTTCCTCGCGCATCGCCTCGAGCGCGAAGTCGATCATCATGATCGCGTTCTTCTTGACGATGCCGATCAGCAGCACGATGCCGATGATGCCGATCACGCCCAGCCCCGATCCAGTCAGCCACAGGCCGAGCAGCGCGCCGATCCCGGCCGATGGCAGCGTCGAAAGGATCGTGATCGGGTGGACGAAGCTTTCATAGAGCACGCCCAGCACGATGTAGACCACCACGATCGCGGCCAGGATCAGCCACAACTCGTTCGAGAGCGACGATTTGAAGGCCGAGGCAGCGCCGGCAAAATTGGTCGATACCGCGGCGGGCATGCCAATGGTCTGCTCGGCATGTTCGATCACCGAGACCGCCTTGCCCAGCGACACGCCCGGCGCCAGATCGAACCCGATCGTGGCCGAGGGGAACTGCGCCTCGCGCGAGACGACGAGCGCGGTGGGCCCGGTCGTGATCGTGGCGATGGTCGAAAGCGGCACGGTGGTGCCGCCCGGCAGCGGAATGCGCAGGTCACCCAGCGCCTGCGGGCTGGTGACCGAGCCAGGCTGCGCTTCCAGGATCACGCGGTTCTGGCTCGACTGGGTGTAGATGGTCGAAACGATGCGCTGGCCAAAGGCATCGTAGAGCGCGTTGTCGATCGTCAGCACCGAGAGGCCCAGACGCCCGGCGATATCGCGGTTGATATTCACCGTCACTGCCTGGCCGCCGCCCATCACGTTGGACGTGACGTTTTGCAGATGCGCGTCGTCCCTGAGCGCCGCCGCCAGCTTTTCGCCCCACTGGTTGACCACTGCTTCGTCCGCGCCTTGCAGCGAGAAGCGATAGGCATTGACCCCGGTGGAGGTGTCGATGGTGAGATCCTGCACCGGGCGGAAGTAGGTCTTGATCCCCACGATCCCACTGGTCGCCTGGGTCAGGCTGTCGATCACATGGGCAAGATTGCCGCGATCGCCCTCGCTCTTGAGGTTGACGACCATGCGCCCCTGCGAAAGCGTGGGGTTCTGCCCATCGACCCCGACCGAGGAACTGAGGCTGTCGACCGCCGGATCGGCCAGCAGCGCCTGCGCCACCTGGCTTTGCAACTGGGTCATGCGGGTATAGCCGATGTCCTGCCCGGCCACGGTCGTCACTGCGATCTGGCCGGTATCCTGTTCGGGAAAGAGGTCCTTGGGGATGATCCAGAACAGCAGCGCCGTCACCGCAAGCGTGCCGGCAAACACCGCCATGGTCAGCCCGCTGCGCGCCATGACCCAATCGAGCGCGGTCATGTAGCGGGCGGCGAGGCGGTCGAACCAGTTGCGGGTGGCCTGCGTCACGCGATACTGGCGCTCTTCATGCTCGGGCTTGAGCCAGCGCGCCGACAGCATCGGCACGAGCGTGAGCGCCACGAGTGCCGAGATCAGGATCGTCACCGCCAGCGTCACGGCAAATTCGCGGAACAGGCGACCAACCACGTCGCCCATGAACAGCAGCGGGATCAACACGGCGATCAGCGAGACGGTCAGCGAGATGATCGTAAAGCCGATCTCGCTGGCGCCTTTGAGCGCGGCCTCGAATGGGCGCATCCCATCTTCGATATGGCGTGCGATATTTTCCAGCACGACGATGGCATCGTCGACCACGAACCCCGAGGCGATGGTCAGCGACATCAGCGTGAGGTTGTTGATCGAGAAATCGAGGAAATACATCGCCGCAAACGAGCCGACCAGCGAAAGCGGCACGGCAATGCTGGCCACCACCGTGGCGCGCAGCGACCCCAGAAACAGGAAGATCACCAGCGTGACGAGCACCACGGCCAGGACAAGTTCCGTGCGCACATCGGACACCGAGGCGCGGATGCCAGCGGTGCGGTCGGTCAGCACGGTCACGTGCACGTCGGCCGGCAACTGGGCCTCAAGCTCGGGCAGGGATGCCTTGATCGCGTCGACCGTGCCGATCACGTTGGCGCCGGGCTGGCGCTGCACATCGAGCACGACCGCCGGCTGGCCATTCATCCACGAAGCGATGCGCGTGTTTTCCGTGGCCTGGACCACTTGCGCCACATCCGACAGCCGCACCGGCGCGCCATTGGCAAAGGCGACGACCAGGTTGCGATAGCTGGCGGCATCGCCCAACTGGTCGTTGGCGTCGATCGTCCAGCTTTTGGTCGGGCCGTCAAAGCTGCCCTTGGCGGCGTTGGCATTGGCATTGGCAATCGCGCTGCGGATCGATTCCAGCGACAGGCCGCGCGCGGCGAGCGCGGGCACATTGGCCTGGATGCGCACGGCGGGGCGCTGCCCGCCCGACATGGAGACCAGGCCCACACCCGAAACCTGAGCGATCTTGTTGCTGAACTGGCGCTCGACAATGCCTTGCACTTCGCCCAGCGGCCGGCTTTTCGAGGTGATGCCCAGCGTCAGGATCGGCGCATCGGCCGGGTTGACCTTGGCATAGATCGGCGGCGCGGGAAGATCGGTGGGCAGCAGCGTATTGGCGGCGTTGATCGCCGCCTGAACTTCCTGCTCGGCGATATCGAGCGACAGATCGAGGCGGAACTGCATGGTGATCACCGATGCCCCGGCCGAGGAGGCCGAAGTCATCCGCGTCAACCCCGGCATCTGCCCGAACTGGCGCTCCAGCGGTGACGTCACGGTCAGCGCCATGACATCGGGGCTGGCGCCGGGATAGAGCGTGGTGACCTGGATCGTCGGGTAGTCTACCTCGGGCAGGGCCGAGAGCGGCAGCATGCGATAGGCCACCAGGCCCGCCAGCAGGATTGCTACCATCAACAGCGTGGTCGCCACCGGGCGCAGGATGAACAGCCGGGATGGCCCGCCGGGTTGGGCAGGGGCCTGCTCAGGCAGATCGGACGTGCTCATCCCGCGTTTCCGGCATTGGCGCCGCGGCGGTGATGGCCATTGCCACCTTGGCCGCCTGCGCCGCCATTACCTTGGCCACCGCCGCGTTTGCCACCCTTGTTGATGCTGGCGCCGTCTTCCAGGCCATCGGCGCCCTCGATCACCACCTGGGTGCCGGCCGTCAGGCCCGAAAGGATCGCCAGCTTGTCACCCGAAGAGGGGCCGGTCTTGACCACGGTCAGCTTCACCGTGTTGTCGGGCTTTACCACGAAGACGAAATCGCCCTGGCTGCCGTGGCGCACCGCGCTGACCGGCACGGTCACCACGTCATGCAGCGTCTGTACCAGCATCGACACGTTGACGAACGCGCCGGGGAACAAAACATTGCCGGCATTGGCAAAGCGCGCCTTGGCCTTGACCGTGCCGGTGGTGGCATCGACCTGGTTGTCGAACGTCAGGAAGCGGCCGGTCGCCAGGCGATTGCCGTTGTTCTGGTCGTTGGCGTCAACGGGCAGGCCGCTGCCTGCGCCGGCGGTCTGCCCGATGGCGGAAAGCTGCGCCTGGGGCAGGGCAAAGCTCACGTCGATCGGATCAACCTGGGTGATGATCACCACACCGTTGGTGTCCGACGGCGTCAGGTAGTTGCCGATATCGACCTGGCGAATGCCGACGCGGCCCGAAATCGGCGCCTTGATCGCGGTATAGTCCAGGTTGAGCGCGGCCGTGCCGATGGCGGCGCGATCGGCTGCCACGGTGCCGACCAGCTGCCCCACCGTGGCGCGCTGGGTATCGACCTGCTGGCTGGCGATCGAATCCTGCTTGAGCAGGGTTTGATAGCGATTGAGATCGAGCCGTGCCGAGGTCAGCTGTGCCTCGTCACGCGCCAGATTGGCGCGGGCCTGTTCCAGCGCCAGGCGATAGGGGCGGGGATCAATCTGGGCGAGCACCTGGCCCTGGCGGACCATCTGCCCTTCCTGGAACATGATCTTGAACAGCACGCCTGACAGCTGCGTGCGCACCGTGGCGGTAACCAGCGGCTGCACCGTTCCCAGCGCGGCCACCGTCACCGGCATGTCGGCCTTGGTCGCCGGCGCGATGTTCACCGCTGCCGGCGGACGCCCGCCGCGCTTGTCTCCGCCGCTCTTGGCCACCCATCGAGCACCCAGGGCAACCACCACGAACACGGCAATGATCGCCAGGGCGATCAGAAGCGTGCGCTTGCGGCTGCTGCGGGGGGGATGTTCGGACGTTACGTGATCCGGAGAAACAGGTGTACTCGCTTCGTCAGCGTTCATCTAGCAAACCCTTGCATGCCCTGCGACTCGATAGTCCCGGATCGAGTTCTCGCGTTCTTCCGCCATGGCCCCGCGCGGTGCAAGCTGTCTTGTTTCCCAAGTTGTATCAGATTGCCCCGGCGATCTTACTTTCGGTTCTGGGCGGAACGCGCGGCGATTTCGCAGCCAAGTCGGGATCGCCCGCAAAGGTTCCCGGCGCAAAGCGATTCATGTGCAAATAACGCGGAGAAAAGCCGGAGAGCTGGGCCAGCCGATCCGGATCGGGCAGGGTGATATGGCGCCCGTGCCAATGCAGCAGGCCGCGCCCGCGCAGATCCTGCACCACGCGGTTGACGTGAACCGATGTCATGCCGGTGGCTTCGGCCAGGGTCACCTGGGTGAGCGGGGTGGCAAAGCGCCCGTCTGCTGCCAGGCCCAGGGCTGCCAGCCGATAGTGCAACTCGCATAGCAAGGCGCCGATCCGTGCCAGGGCCGGGCGCGCGGCAAGGTTGAGTGTCCATTCGCGCTGCATGCCCAGCATGGCGCAGGCATCAAACGCCATGGCCTGGCGCAGGCAGTGCGAGCGCAGGCAAGCGCGATCGAACACTTCGGGCGCAATCAGCGCGCAGTGCATGTCATTGAGCGCGCCGATCGAATGGTCCATCGCCTCGGCCGCCAAGGCATCGGGATTGCACAAGTCTCCCGGCAGCAGGAACGCCACGACCTGGCGCCGGCCATCCTCCAGCAGTTTGTAGCGACAGCCCCAGCCATCGATGACCAGCTTGACGAAATGGATCGGCTCGCCTTCGCGGATCAGGTCGGCTCCAGCCGGAACCAGCCGCCCTTCGCTGCGCAACAGGCCGTCGATCTGCGTCCGGGCCTGAAGGTCCAGTTCGACGTAGCGCGCAAATTTGGCCTGAAGGGGATTCATGCTGGCCTGTTCTGCAATCGGCCGGGGAACACCTTCCCCGATGCCTATCGCAACACCCCATCGCCCCAGTGGTTCCCCATCTCATCACAGGTTGTGATGCGTGCCCTATGGGCGTGCTGCGGGGTTTTAATGGCCTGCCCGCAAAAGGATATCTACCCATGGCCGATCGTTCTGCACCCCAGCCCGCCATCCCCCCGCGCACGGTGCGCGGCGCGCCCATTGCCCATTCCGATCAGCGTTCCGGCCAACAATCCTCGCATGAGGAAGAACGCGACAACCCCGGCCAGCTTACCGGCGGCACCGGCGGGGGGGGGGCGCCGCCGCCGACCGAGGTGCCGATCGATGAACCGGTGCCCGATCCCATCCCGCTGCCGCCGGGCAGCCATGGCAAGGAGGGAATCGACGGGCCGGAAAGCGCGGCATAGGCGTCTCTGCATCCGAAGCCGACGCGGCGGAAACGGCCCGGGGATAGGCTTCCCCAGGCCGCGTTCAACCGACGCTGATCGTTCGCGCTCAGCGCCCGCGTGAGGTGTCTGGCGCCTGGGCTTCCTGCCCGCCGATCTGGGCCAGCATGTCGGCATGGCGGGCTACCACCGGCGCGATGGCGTTGGCGGCCGCCCGCAAGGCCGGTTTGTTGCCCTTGTCGACATAGGCGCGATGCAGCGCCAGTGCCGCCGTGTGGGCATCGCGCTGCGCAGCCAGGTAAACGTTCTGCGCTGTCTCCCCCTGCGCCTGGCGCAACCCGTCGAGCGCGGCCGCCTGCGTAGAATCGAGCGCCGGTGCCGGCATGGCCAAGCCATCCTGGCGCGCCGCCTGGGTGAGCCGCGCAGTGGAGTGCGTATGGTCGGCAATCATCATCCGGGCAAAGCGTGCCACCTTGGCGCTGGGGGACTTGGCCAGGATCAGGCGGGAGGATTCGATCTCAAACCGGTCGCCCGCGGCGGCCTTGGCCAGGTAGGTCGGCGCGTCAAGCGGCGCCATGGTGTCGGCAGGCGATGGGGGTGCCGTCGGCTGGGTTGGGGCCAGGCCCTGCGCCGTAGCAAGCGAGGGCAGCAGCATGGCACAGGCAGCCACCGGCGCGAATGGAAATCTGGGCATAATACTCTCTCCTTTTGGGCAGTCTCGCTGATCCGGCCGTCAATGCCGGCTGGGCGAGGGCGGCACGCGAATGGCTTGCGGGCGGACGCTGCCGGGCAAAAGGCACGGCCGCAGATCCGGGTCGGGCAGCCGTTCATGCCAGGGATGCAGCGGCACGGGCGTGGTCGGGTGGTGCGTAGTCGGGCGGGGCAGGGCGGGCATGGCAACCGCGCAGGCGGGCTGGGGCTGGGTCATCTTGGAACTCCTGGCAGGATGTACCAACAAGCCCTGACCGTAATGGTATGTTGCTCGCCCCCAACATGGGTAAGTGCAATTGCTCCGCCGCCGGCGTCGCCGATTAGCGCCGCACTGTGGCGGGGGCGCGCAGCGCGATGCGGCACGTCAGGCCGCTGGGCGCGAAATCGCGTTCCAGTGTCCAGTGCTGCTGGCGCGCGAACATCCGCGTGCCCAGGCCCTGGCGACTGGGCGGCAGCACCGGTGGCCCGCCATTCTCGCGCCACAGCAGCACGCCATCGGCGCTCCAGCCGATGGTTACCCGCCCACGCGGATCAGACAGCGCGCCGTGCTTGAGCGCATTGGTGCACAATTCATGCAGTACCAGCAGCAGATGATACGCGGGCTCGCGCTCGATCAGGAAGGGCGGGCCTGCGATGTGGAACGCATCGTCCTTGTGAAACGGGGCGATCGCGGTGCGCACCAGTTGCGCCAGGTTCAGGCCCGCGCCATCGGCAGGTTGCCGCGCCTCGGTCACGCTGCGACGCTGGGCGCCGTTGGTGTTTCCCGGTGGACTGTCGAGCAGGCGGTTGGCATTGGCCAGCGCCTGCACCCGGGCCAAAAGATCCTGGCGGAACCGTTCGGTATCATCGCCGGCGTGCGATACGCGGATCAGCGCCTGGACCACGCCAAGCGCGTTCTGCACGCGATGATACATCTCGCGTGCGACGATATCCTGTTCGCGCGCCAGGGCATCGAGCTGGCGCACCGTGCGGCGGAGCGTGTCGCCCACGGCAATCAGCGCCAGGTTGGCCAGCGCGATCAGCAGCGCCAGCGTCAGGCGGTGGGGATCGAGCAGGGATGGGCTGCCGCCACGGAACACCCATTCCACCAGCAGCGTGGTGGTGATCGCCACGACCAGCGCGGCGCGCCAGCCCATGAACACCGCCGCCAGCAGCACGAACGGAAAGAACGGCGCAAACGGCACTGCCTCGCCTGCCTGCCCCAATGCCCAGCGCAAGGTAGCAGGCACGGCGATCGCCACGGCAATGCCTGACAGCCTTTGCCATGGGGTGAGATCGAGCAAAATGGTGCGGCGAACCGCTTCGATCCGCGTCACCGGCGCGCCTTGTCAGGAAAGCGGCCTCGCGCGATCGACAGGCACAAGACCGGCCCCGTGAAGGGGCCGGTCCGTCTGGAAGCAAGTGGCATCAGTGGCGGCCTTCCCACCCCCTGCGCGATGCTTCCGAATGGCCGCGCGAATCGCCGAACCAGCCGCCGTGGCCGCGATCGCGGTCATCATCATCATGGCTCATGCGGCGCGAGCGGCCCCGATCGTCGTCATGGTCGTCGCGGCCCCGGCTGCTGCGGCGCCCGTCGTCATCGTCGTGGCGGCCGCCGCGCGACGCGCTGCCGCGATCGTCCCAGCCCTTGCGCGACGCTTCGGAATGACCACGCGGATCGCCATACCAGCCGCTGCCTTCGTGGTCGGAATTTTCCCAGCCCCGGCGCGAGGCTTCGGAATGGCCACGGGAATCGCCATACCAGCCGCTGCCGTCATGTTCAGACCGTTCCCAGCCCCGGCGCGAAGCCTCCGAATGGCCCTGGGAGTCGCCGAACCAGCCGCCGTGTCCGCGCCCGCCGCGATCATTGGCCCGGTCATCGTCGCGGTCATCGCGGCCCCGGCTGCTGGCGCCCCGGCTGCGATAGTCGCGATCGTCATCGTCATGGCCCCGGCTCGAGCGGCCGCGATCATCGCTCATAAAGCGGCCTTCGTCGTCACGTGGGCGATCCTGGCTGCCGCGTCCGCCGCGACGGTCATCTTCTTCGCTGCGGCGGCCGCCCTGACCTGCGAACCGGCCACGCTCGTCTCGGCCACTCCGACCATAATCGCCGTTGTCGCGTCCTTGATAACTTGCCATGGTTCTCTCCTGGGTATTGTGGGCATTTGCCCTGGGAAAGGCGCCGAATGAAACCGGTGCCTGGGGCGGAAGCCGATCCTCGGCCTCCAGTTCGCTGCGCAGTTCTTTCAGCTGCGCTGCAAGTTCGGGAGTATCGACGCCGGATTCGCGCGCCTGGGCGAAAATGCCGTCGTCGCCTTCCTCTTCCTTGACATGATGCCGGATCTGCTCAGCCAGCACCGTGAACTTGGCGTCGCGGAACGGATCGCCGCGGGCGCTGCGTGCCAGGTCGGCGATCAGCACCTTGGCGCTGTCGTGTTCCACCTGTGCTTCGTCGAGATCGTCGTCTTCATCGGCTGCGGCGCGGCAGGCGGGATAGAAGACTTCCTCTTCCAGCATGGTGTGCAGGGTAAGCGCCTGGCACACCTCGGTAACGATCGCGTCCTTGCGGCTGCCGCTGGCGCTCTCGAACTCCTTGAACAGCTTTTCGACCTGGCGATGGTCTTTCTGGAGCATGCGGATCGCCTCGCCATCGGCCCTGCTCGAATTGGAGCCCTTGTCGGCGCTCTTGTCGGCATGGGCGGTCTTGCTGGTGGTCGCGGCGCTGCCCTGCGATGCGGCGCGCTGTCCGCGTCGTCCGCTTACCGCCTTGCCCCCTGCCTTTGCCGTATCGGTCTTGGCGGCGTGGGTCTTGTCTGCTTCGGACGATGATGCGGCAGCCTGGCCAGAGGTGGCCTGCCCGGTCTGCGCCGGCTGCGTTGCAGGGGAAGGGGTGCTGTTGCTGGCCATCGGGCCGATCTCCTTCGCGTGGGGTTGGGGCACTGCCGAAGGGCAAGCCCGGCAGGGCGGCTGGCGCCCGTTGCGGAAGGAGAAGCGTGCGAGCGGGGCACAATGTCCGCGCGGCTATCCCATGTGTGCAATTTGCAATCTGTCTCTTGGGCAAGATGCGGTTGGTCTGCCCGGTGCCACGGCTGGTCGATGGGAACGGCCAAAGCAAACTTATGTGAATTGTCCGGAATGGATGGAACCTAGATTTTCCGCTGATTCGCCAAAGGCATCACGCCGCAAATCAGGGGAAAGGATATGACGCAGGATATGACCCGCGCGCCAAGCCAGGTGTGCACATACCGTCGCCACGAATTTCTGGCCCGCGCGGACGAACGCAAGGATTACGTGCTGCGCATCGAGGAAGGCTGGGCGGCGCAATACCGCCTGTTGCCCGATGGCCGGCGCCAGATCATCACGCTGTTTCTTCCCGGCGACTATTGCGAGCCGCAATGGCTGTTGCAAGGCCGCGCCACCTTGCCGATCGTGGCGTTGACGCGGGTGCGTGCGCGCATGCTACCGCACAGCCGCATCCAGGCCCGCGCGCCGCACGAGGAAGACAGCATGATCCGCGTGCTCGACGCCATGCTGGCCTTGCTGCGCAACCGCGAAAAGTGGATTTTCAACCTGGGCCGGATGACCGCGACCGAGCGGCTGTGCAACCTGCTGTGCGAGCTGCACAGCCGGCTGGCCGCACGCAACCGCGTGGTGCAGGATCGCTGCGCCATGCCGCTGACCCAGTATGACTTTGCCGATATCGTCGGTATTTCCCCGGTCCACGTTAACCGCGTGTTGCAGACCCTGCGCGGCGAGGGGTTGGTCGATCTCAAGGGGCGGTGGATGCAGGTGCGCGATCTGGTTGCGCTCAAGCGACTGGGTGAAGTGCCGCTCGACCCTGAACCGCGCGTGCCCCGCGCGGCCTGAGGCCGGACGGCCTGGCTGGAACGGGGGCGCCGTTCCAGCCAGGCCACGCACATTGCCACGCTGGCTGGTCAGCCGTTGACCACGGTGCCGCCATTGGGGTGAAGCACCTGCCCGCTCATATAGCTGCCATCGGCACACGCGAGGAACAGGAACGCCGGCGCCACTTCGTTGGGTTCGCCCGGCCGGCCCATCGGCGTATCCTCGCCAAAGTGGCGCACCTTGTCCGGATCAGCGCCGCCCTGGGGGTTGAGCGGGGTCCAGATCGGGCCGGGTGCCACGGCATTCACGCGAATGCCCTTGTCCACCAGGTTCTGGCTGAGCGAGCGGGTAAACGCCGTGATCGCACCCTTGGTCGCGCTATAGTCCAGCAGTTGCGGCGCGCCCTTGTACATCGTCACGCTGGTGCAATTGATGATCGCACTGCCGGCGCCAAGGTGGCCCACTGCGGCCTGGACCATGTGGAACATGCCAAAGATATTGGTGCGGAACGTGGCATCGAGCTGTTCCGGGGTAATATCGCGAATGTCCGTTGCCGGGTGCTGCTCACCGGCATTGTTGACCAGCACGTCCAGCCGGCCAAAGCGATCGATGACCGCGTCCACCGCCTGCTGGCAGAATGCGGGATCGCCCACGTCTCCTTGCAGGGTGATCGCCCTTGCGCCTTCCTGGGCGACGATGGCGGCGGTGTCCTGCGCGTCCTTGCTGTCCTGGCGATAGACGATCGCCACGTTGGCCCCCTCGCGGGCAAACAGCGCGGCCACCGCGCGGCCAATGCCGCTGTCGCCACCGGTAACGATCGCCACCTTGCCAGCCAGGCGTCCCGAGCCGGGATAGACCGGCTGCCATTTCGGTTCGCGGTTCAGCGCCTGCTCCTGCCCCTGGCGATCGGGCGCGGCGGCGGTGCCGGCCTGGGCATCGGCGGCCTTGGCTTCGTGTTCGGGCGGGGTCTCGCCCAGCTTGCCCAGGCTGGCGGGGTGCGACGTGGTCATGAAAGATGGTCCTTGCAGGGGGATAAAGCGCACGCGAGGCGCACGCGGGATGCCTTAAAAACCCCGAAAACAAGAAAAGGTGGCAAGGCTTTACATATGTGAAGAAGGGCATGTGACAGTCATTTCATAAGGCTGCCGACGGCGCGGAAGGCGCGCCCCAGGTTTGAGGATGCGATGTTGCCGCGCCACTGCGATGCCCGTTCTGGCGTGTACCCCTGCTTCGCTTGCGCCATGTCTCTCGTGACTGCCGCCGTGACTGCTGCCGGAACGCGCATCACCGCCTTTGATCTGCCTTGAGCCTGCCTTCGATGCTGTTCAATGCCCTGGCCCGGCGCCTGTCATGCTGCTTCCCGCTGGACGAGAACGACGTGCGCGCGGTGGAACGGCTCTGCGCCGTCCCGCGTCGGCGCGTGGCAGCGCGGCGCGAGTTCCTGCGCGAGGGCGACCGGCCCGGCCACGTGCACGTGCTGCTGGAAGGGTGGGCGTGCCACCAGGTGATGCTGCCCGATGGCCGCCGCCAGATCACCGCATTCCATCTGCCCGGCGATATCCTGTGGCAACCGCTGGGTGAGGCGCGCATGGACTTTTCGATCCTGGCACTGACCCCGGCGATCATCGCACCAATCCCGACCAGCGCGTTGGAGGCGGTGGCCAAGGCCCACCCCGCCATTGCCACGGCGCTGGCCTTGCAAAACCGCGTGGCAGAGGCGGTTTTGCGGCGGGGGCTGGTCAACGTGGGGCAGCGCGCCGCGTTCGAGCGGATCGGCCACCTGTTCTGCGAATTGCATCACCGCCTGCATGCCATCGGTTTGGCCCAGGGCAACGGTTTTGCCTTTCCGGTCACGCAAGTGGAACTGGCCGAGGCGACCGGGTTGACCCCGGTGCACGTCAATCGCGTGTTGCGCGACATGCGGCGGCAAGGCCTGATCGATCTGGAAAACCGCGTGCTGCGCATCCTGCAATTGCGGGCCTTGGCACAGCATGCGCTGTTCGACCCTGCCTATCTTGAGCCGCACGGCCACCACAGCGCCGCGCCGAGCCCATGAAAAAGGCCGGCCTTGCCAAAGGGCAGGGCCGGCCTTCCCGCGCGAACCTGGGCGGTAGGACGCGATCAGTAGGGGTAGGACACGCCGTAGTGCGAATGGACCCGGCGGCCATAGTCCATGTCATGGACCGGTTCTTCGGTGGCGTGGTAATGCGGGGCGGATTCCAGGATTTCGCGGCTCAGGTTGACGACATAGCCGCCCTGGCCGCTGTCATAGTTCAGCGTGTTCCAGGGCAGCGGGTAATAATCGCTGCCAAAGCCCAGAATACCGCCGAATTGTAGCACGGCATACTCGACGGTGCCGGTGCGCTTGTTGACCATGAAGTTGTGGATCGAGCCGAGACGCTCGCCATCGGGGTTATAGACGGCCGTGCCGTCCACCTTGTTTGAGGCGATCAGGCGGGTGGTTTCATCGGTGGCAATGCTGCCAGACATGGCGCTCTCCTGCATAGAGGTTTACGCCATCAACTGCCCGGCCGATACGATGGGGCCGGTGCCAGGGGCAGGCCGTGCCCCCCTTGCGCCGGGCAGAGCGGCATACTGATCCATGCAAGGATGCAGCGTCAGGCGGCGCGGCAGGCGCGCAAAAAGAAGGGGCGGCCATCACCAAGGATGCCCGCCCATTATGGTTGAAAAGGGGGAAAGCGTGCTCAGACCGCGATGGCGGCCAGCAGCTTTTCGCCGTAGCGTTCGTCGGCCGGATCGAACCCGGCAAAGACCTTGGCCGGCTCGGACGTCAGGATCACATCGCGCAGGCCCGAGAGGCGGAACGTGCCGAGCTTTTCCTCGGCCGGGGCTACGCCATCGCGGTCATGCACGACGGCATCGATGTGCGGCGCGCCGTGGCGCTCGAACAGGGCATGCGGTGCCAGTGTCACGTTGCCGCGATTATAGACCGCGCGCACGCACAGCTTGTTGGCGATGGCAAAGCCCAGCATGTGCACCGACTGCTCGATATCGGGCGCGCTATCCGCCGTTTCGGGGGTTCCCGAGGAATTCTGATTCTGCTGCATCGCAACACACTAGGATAATCGCGGGTTCAGGGCAATCGTGTGAACGGTTGCGCACGGCGCGCCACAAATTCCAAATCGAAACAGGCGCAGGGCAACGCGCATATTTTGCTCTTGCAATTGATATCCATTATCAATAAACCGATCGGGCAACGGGCATGACCCTCTGCCCGCTTGCGGATGGCTGGCTGCCGTCCTGATCTCCCTGAACTTTTGGCGGGGCGCCGCACTTCGCCCCGCCAACTTTTCAGATATCGCTCAGCTTGCGGCGGGGAGGGAGGCTTGCACCACCTGCTGGTCAATCGCGCCAAAAGGCGTGCTGCCATCGGCGGCGCGCGCCTCCATCCGCACATGATCCCCAATCGCCATGAAGGCGGTGGCCGGCTTGCCATCGGCGATGATCTCGATCGCGCGGCGTTCGGAAATGCAGCTTGATCCCACCGTGGCATATTCGGGATTGGACACCGTGCCCGATCCGATCACGGTGCCGGCGACCAGATCGCGCGTCCGGGCGGCATGAGCCACCAGTTCGGCAAAACTGAAATCCATGGCGCGGCCATTGGCGTGACCGAACGGCGCGCCGTTCCAATCCACCACAAGGTCCAGCGCGACGCGATTGTCATGCCAGCCATCACCAAGCGCGGCCGGCGGCACGGCAAAGGGCGCCATGCTGCACGCCGGCTTGGCCTGGACCCAGCCGAACCCGGTCTTCATCTCGATCGGGGCCAGCGTGCGCAACGACCAGTCGTTGATCTGCACGACCAGCTTGATGTGTGCGGCGGCATCGCGCGCGCTGGTGCCCATCGGCACGGCGTCCACGATCACGCCAAATTCGCCTTCGAAATCGATGCCATGGGCAGGATCGGCAAAGGGCACCGGATCAGTCGGGCCATAGAAACGGTCCGACATGCCCTGGTACATCAGGGGCAGATCGGTTTCGATCGGCGGCATGTTGAAGGCCACCTGCATCAGGTCACCATGCGTGCCAAAGGCCGAACCATCGAGCCATTGCCAGGTGCGTGGCAGCGGCGCGGCGAGTTGCGCGGGATCGAGCGGCAGGCCGGCGCCATCGGCCAGCTCGCTGGCGAGCGCGGCCAGCGTGGTTTCCGCGCTGCTCCAGTTTTCGATTGCGGTCAGCAGGTTGGGCAGGGCAGGGCCGGCAGGCAGGTAGCGCGCCCCGGCGGCGCAGACCACCACCAGCTGGCCATCGGGGGTGCCATTGCGCAAGGTTGCCAGGCGCATCGCGGTCACTCCTCGATGATCGCGACGGCGCGGGTCCATCCGGCCGATGCGCCCTGGATCTTGTGCGGGAAACAGCTGACGATGAACCCGTGCGGCGGCAGGCTTTCCAGGTTGTGCAGCTTTTCCAGGTGGCAATAGCCGATGTCGCGGCCCGCCTTGTGGCCTTCCCAGATCAGCGAGGTATCGCCGGTTTCCTTGACCTTTTCCGCAGTATAGCTGAACGGCGCGTCCCAGCTCCAGGCGTCGGTGCCGGTCACCTTCACGCCGCGCGTGGTCAGGTACATCGTGGCTTCATAGCCCATGCCGCAGCCCACGTTGACGAAATCCGGGCGCCCCAAGGCGCCACCGGCGGCCGTGTTGACCAGCACGATGTCGAGCGGCCGCAGATCGTGGCCGATGCGGGCGAGTTCGTCTTCCACGTCTTGCGCGGTGACCACATAGCCATCGGGAAAGTGCCGGAAATCCAGCTTGACCCCGGGTTGGAAGCACCATTCGAGCGGCACTTCATCGATGGTGATGGCGCGCTTGCCGCCGTCCATGGTGGGGTGGAAATGCCACGGCGCATCAAGATGCGTGCCGTTGTGCGTGGTGAGCTTGACCCATTCCGCCGCGGCAAAGCCGGCGCCATCGATGGTGTCTTCCTGCGTCACGCCGGGAAAGAAATGGCCCAGCTCGCCCACGGTATCGGGGTGGGTCTGATAGGTGATCTCGGGGCGCATGAACGGCGGGTCGCTGACCACGTCGTTGCACAGGGTGATCGACAGGTCGATGAAACGGCGGGCCATCGGGGGGATCCTCTCTTGGTGATGCCGGCGGCAAGCACGAAGGTGCGCGCCGCCGGCATTCTGGTCTTGTCAGGCGTAGCGTATCAGGCGGTATGGCCGCCCAGGGTTTCGGCAAACCAATCGGCCAGCAGATCGCGGCCATACGACATGTTGTCGGCCCCGACATGCTCCACGCCACCTTCGCGCGGGGTGAAGATCACCTTTTCGCGGCGCGGCGAATTGACCAGCTGGTCATAGAGATCATCGGCATAGGCCACGCTGATCTGGCGATCGTTGGCCCCGTGGGTGACCAGGAACGGCACCTTGATGCGATCCATGTGGCCATTGAGGTTCATCGCTTCGGACTTGGCGAGGAAATCGTCCTGGTCCTTGGCGCCGAATGCCCAGTGCACGTGTGCCCAATAGTGTGGCACGGGGTTTTCGCCCTCGCGCGCCATGCGCTTGTCCTGCACTTCGCGCCAGTTGTGGTTGGCACCCCACACCGCGCCCGAGGCGAAGCGCGGTTCATAGGCGACGGCGCGGGGGGCAAAGTGCCCGCCCAGCGAAATGCCGGTCATGCCGATCGCCTTGGGATCGACTTCGGGCTGCTGCTCCAGCCAGTCCACCGCTCGCGAAGCCCAGCTTTCCGAATGCGGATCGACCGGCAGGTCTTGCAGGCGCAGCGTTTCGCCCGAGCCGGGCTGGTCGACGCACAGCGTGGAAATGCCGCGGCGTGCCAGTTCGGTCGGCAGGTTGGTCCAGTAGAGCAGTTCCTTGCAGCTATCGAGGCCGTTGCAGAACACCACCACCGGCTTTGCCCCTTCGCCCGGCGCGCGGGTAAACAGGGCCGGCATCGTGCCGTTTTCCAGCGGGATTTCCACGCGCTCGCGGTTGATCTTGCCCAACTGGGTCGACTTGTCGAACGCCGCGCGCGCCTTGGCGTAGGTTTCCTTGCGCCCCGGCGCGCCATGGCCCTGCATGCGCTCTGCGGTGAACAGATAGAGCGAAGCGCGCTCCAGCTTGTTCGATGCCGAGAGCATGCGACCCTTGGCTTCGTCCTCGCCAGCCAGTTCCAGCAGCTTGTCGCCCATGGCGACCCAGGCCTTCATGAACTGCGGCGTGCCGGCGTCGGCACCGTTGGCCGCCGCGTCCTTGATCGGCTGGCACATGTCGACGATTTCGCCGATGCGGCCACCCGATTCCATCGCGATGGCAACCGACAGGTTCCAGATGTAGTTCGGAAAGTATTCAAACAGCGCCATGACGATCAAACCCCGGCCGGCTGGAACAGGCGCGCATCGGGCGCCGGATGCGGCATGGTCTGCGGGCCGCCCACGCCAATGCCCCACTGGTCCATGATCGAGGGCGCCGGCACATGGACCTGGGCCTCGTGCGTTTCGAAATCGACCTGGTCCAGGTCTGCGGTGTATTCCACGGCAAAGCCGGCGGGCGTGGTGAAATAGCTGAAGGTGTTGTTGCCGGCGGTGTGGCGGCCCGGGCCCCAGCGCAGATCGGTGCCGCGCTTCTTGAGGCGGCTGGCGCCGCGCATCATGTCGTCCACCGAGAGCATGTCATAGGCGACGTGGTTAAGGCAGGGCGGCCCAGGCAGGATGGCAACGCGGTGGTGGGCTTCGTTGCAGCGCAGGAAGCACATGAAATCGCCCAGCCAGTCAGAGACCTTGAAGCCCAGCACATCGGTAAAGAACTTGACCATTGCCTGGTGATCGGGCGAGTGCATGACGATATGGCTGATCTTGACCGGCACGCCTTCCCAATGCGCGAGCGTGCGCTTGTCGCCACGGGCGACATCGGCCGAAATCTCGAACGGCAGGCCATCGGGCGAGAAGAAGCGGAAGCCATAGCCGCCACCCGGCGCATCCATCGTGGCAGGGGCATGGATCACCTTGCAGCCGGCAGCGATGATCTTGTCGTGCAGCGCGTCCACATCGGCCGGGGTGTCGGCGGCAAAGGCGATCACTTCGACGTGGTTCACCTCGGCCTTGTGCAGGCGCACGACGTGGTGTTCGTCATGGCCCTGGGCCTTGAACCACACCATGTCATCGGTGGCGGCCACTTCGTCCAGGCCCCAGTCATCGGCGTAAAAGGCGCGTTCGGCGTCATAGTTTTCGACGCCATATCCGACATAGCGGATTTCGGTCACTCGGCTCATCGCTTGGCAATCCTTGGCAAGAAGGCAAAAAATATCAGATCGGTTGGGCGACCATGGCAAACATCTCGGCCGTGGCCTTGTGGTTGTCGATCGGCGGGCCCTTGCCCAACTGGCCCATGCAGATGGCGAGCGAGCTTTCGACGATATAGCGGCAGCGTTCATAGCGCCGGGCGCGATAGGCGCTGAACGCCTCTTCCACGCTGTCGGCCGCGGTCAGTTCCTCGGCCAGCACCAGGGCATCCTCGATCGCCATGCCGGCACCCTGGCCCAGGTGCGGGGTCGTGGCGTGGACGGCATCGCCCAGCAGAACCACGTGGCCCTTGTGCCAGGGGCCATGGATCATCATGCCTTCCAGCGGGCGATAGACCACGCCGTCATCATCGGTGATCTGGCTGGCCAGGGCCTGGATCTGCGGCGCGGCGCCAACCAGCTTGCCGCGCATCGCAGCGGCCAGCCCCTCGCGCGGATAGCGCGGGTTGTCCGGCTCGGGCGTGGTGACGTACATGTAGATCGTGTCGGGCGATACCGGCACCAGGCCAATGCCGATGCGGCCGTTGTAGACGTGCAGCGCATCGAGATCAGCCGGGCGGGGGAAGTTGTAGCGCCACACCGCCTGGCCCGTGAACTGCGGCTTTTCCGCATCGGGCAGGATCATCTGGCGGGTCTGCGAATAGACGCCATCGGCGCCGATCACCACGGCATAGCGCGCGGTGCTGCCGTCGGACAGCGTCACGTCCACGCCATCATCGGCTTCGTCCAGCGCGGTGACCGTCAGGCCCAGGCGGATGTCGGCGCCCAGTTCGCGGGCGCTGTCGCCCAGCACCTTCTGCAGCGCGCGGCGGCCAATGCCCACGTTCGACGGGCGTCCTTCGACCAGCGACGGGGTGGGCACGCGCGCCACGCGGGTGCCATCGGGCACATAGATTTCCACCGCGTCAAATCCGCAGGCGGCATCGAGGAAGGCATCGAGCACGCCCAGCTGTTCCATCGCGCGCACCACGTTGGACTGCTGGATGATGCCCACGCCATAGACCGACCAGGTCGGGTCTTTTTCAATCACGGTGACACGGTGGCCGGCGCGGCGCAGCGCGATGGCGGCGGAAAGGCCGCCGATTCCGGCGCCCACCACAAGCACGGGCAAGTCTTGCACGTCAGGTCTCTCCCCAAGGGCTGGTTATGACCTGCATCCTAGGGGTGAATACGAATTTGGATACTAGATTGTTTTGATCATCATCCATCCATGGAATGGATCAACTGCGATAGGCCACTTCGCGCAGGCGGGCCATCAGCCAGCGCAGCCCCTCGTCGCTGCTGCGCGTGCGGTGATATTGCACCATTTCGCGCATCGGCTGAAACGCGAACGGCAGCGGCGCCATCGCCAGCGGAAAGGCCGCGACCAGGCGGCGGGCCAGCCGCTCCTGAATAACCGCCAGGCGCTGCGTGTCCATCAACACCCACGGGATCGTGCTGAACGAAGGCACCTCGATCTCGATCCTGCGTTCCAGTCCCATCTGGTTGAGCTGGCGATCGGCAAAGGCATGATCGCGCAAGGCGCCGATCCGCACCGAGACATGGCCGGCGGTCAGAAATGCCTCCAGGCTGGGGCCGCCATCGGCAAAGGCGGCGTTGTGGCTGGAGCCGATCACCACGTGGCGTTCCTCGCACAGCAATTCGCTGGGATGGTCCGACAGGATGAATTGCTCCGGTGCGATCAGCAGGTCGGCGCGTCCTTCGCGCAGTTCGGTATGGGCAGCGTCGCTGGGCAGCACCAGTTCGATGCGCAGGCCGGGCGCCAGGCGCGGCAAGGCCTGCAGCAGGGGGGCAAGCACGGCGGTCACGACATAGTCCGACGCCACAAGGCGGAACGTGCGCTGCGTGGTTGCCGGATCAAACCGGTTGGAGGCCGCCAGCATCGCCTCGACCGAGCGCAGGGTATCGCGCACCTGTGGCACCAGCGCCTCGGCAAAGGCGGTTGGGTACATGCGCTTGCCCTGAACCACCAGCAGCTCGTCGGCAAAGTATTCACGCAGGCGGGTCAGCGCCGCGCTCATCGCCGGCTGGCTCAGGTTCATCTGCCGTGCGGCGGCCGAAACGCTGCGGCTTTCCAGCAGCACGTCGAAGGCGGCCAGAAGGTTGAGATCGAGACCTTTGAAACGCATCTGCCATTCGTCGATAGTTTGAAGGAAGATCGATCCATAGCGTGGATCGATCGCCCTGTCTGCGTTGTGCGCGCTGTTTTCACCGCGTGAAACGCTGGCTGCCGCTGGCCGTGGCGCGCGGGCGGGTCGGGGGATACACCCTAAAGGGCAGGGCACGCGCAGGCACAAACGCGCGGCCCGGCAGACAAGAGGGGATGATGACAAGGTCCATGCTGATCATGCTGGCGGCTGCCCTGCCGCTGCCGGCGACGCCCGCGCTTGCCCAGCAGGGAGGCGCTCCGGCTGTGGCTCTACCCGTGCGCCAGGCACTGGGTAAAGTCTTGCCCCAGCGTAGCCCGGAACAGGTCTATGCCAAGGTTTGCGGCTATTGCCATGGCCGCAACGTGGGCCCGATCATCCTGGGGCGTGGCCTGCCGGCCGAGGCTGTCCGCTATATCGTGCGCCATGGGCAAAACGCGATGCCGGCGTTCCGCCCCACCGAAATTCCCCCCGCCGAACTCGATGCCCTGTCGCAATGGGTTTCGCAAAGCCCGGCCCGCAAGGAGGAGCACGGACAATGAGCCTCGATCTCGATCGTCGTGGCCTGCTGGGCGCCGGCCTGGTCGGTGCTGCCAGCATCGGCCTGGGCACCGGGGCCAGCGCCGCCAGCCCGGCACCGCTCGCCCCGGGACGCAGCATGGCGGACTTTACCGGCGCGATGAAGGCCTTTCGCGGTGTCGTCGGGGCGGAATGGGTATTCGGCGATGAAGACGCCGTGGCCCCCTATGAAAAGGCCTATATCCCCGATCCGGCGCACCGTTACAAACCGGTGGGTGCGGTCTGCCCGCAATCGCTGGAAGAAGTGCAGGCGATCGTGCGCATCGCCAACCAGTATCGCCAGCCGCTGTGGACCGTCTCGACCGGCAAGAACATGGGCTATGGCATGACGTCTCCGGCCACGCCGGGGCAGGTCGTGCTCGATCTCAAGCGGATGAACCGCATTCTGGAGGTCGATGCCGAGCTTGGCACCTGCCTGCTGGAGCCCGGCGTCACCTATCAGCAGCTCAAGGACTATCTCGACGAGAACAAGATCCCGCTGTGGATCGATGTGCCCACGGTCGGCCCGATCGCCTCGCCGGTGGGCAATACGCTCGATCGCGGGGTGGGATACACGCCCTATGGCGAACACTTCATGTTCCAGTGCGGGATGGAAGTGGTGCTGCCCAGTGGCGAGGTGATGCGCACCGGCATGGGCAGCATCAAGGGCAGCACGGCCTGGCAGGCGTTCAAGTGGGGCTATGGCCCCTATCTCGACGGGCTGTTCACCCAATCCAACTTTGGCATCGTTACCAAGATGGGCATGTGGCTGATGCCCAGGCCGCCGGTCTACAAGCCGTTCATGGTGCGCCATGGCGACATGGCCGACGTGCCCCGCATCATCGAGGCGATGCGCCCGCTGCGCGTGTCGAACCTGGTGGCCAACTGCAACCTGATGATGAGCGCAAGCTACCAGCTCGCCATGTTCAAGCGGCGCAACGAGATCGTGCCCGATGGCGCCCCGCTCGACGATGACAGCGTCAAGAAAGCGGCCAAGGCCAATGGCCTGGGCATGTGGAACACCTATTTCGCGCTCTATGGCACCGACCAGACGATCGCGGGGGTAGAGCCGATCATCCGCGCCAGCCTCACCGCCAGCGGCGGCGAAGTGCTGACTGCGGCCGAAATGGGCGACAACCCGTGGTTCCACCACCACCAGACCCTGATGCAAGGTGGCCTCAACCTCGACGAGATCGGCCTGTTGCGCTGGCGCGGATCGGGTGGGGGTCTGGCCTGGTTTGCGCCAGTGGCCGCAGCGCGCGGGGTGGAGGCACAGCGGCAGACGGCGCTGGCGCGCGAAATCGTATCGCGCCACGGCTTCGACTATACCGCCGCCTACGCGATCGGCTGGCGCGACCTGCACCACATCATCGCCCTGCTGTTCGACAAGGCCGATGCGGCCGAGCACCAGCGCGCCGATGACTGCTACAAGGAACTGGTGGTGCGCTTTGGCGCACAGGGCTGGGCCAGTTATCGCACCGGGGTCAATTCGATGGACCTGGTGGCGCAGCAATATGGCGAGGTGAACCGCCGCTTCAACGCAACGCTCAAGCACGCGATCGATCCCAACGGGATTCTCGCGCCTGGCAAATCGGGGATCATCTGATGCGTTTTACCGGAAAGACCGTGGTGATCACCGGCGGCGCCACTGGCATCGGCGCGGCCACCGCCGCCGCCTTTGCCCGCGAAGGGGCCGCCGTGGTGATCGGCGACTGGAACGAGGATGCGGCCCGGATCGCGCAAGCCATCGTCGATGCCGGTGGCCGCGCCACCTTCCGCAAGGCTGACGTGCGCAATGCGCGTGTCCATGCCGATCTCGTGGCCTTGGCGCTCGATACCTATGGTTCGCTCGACATGGCGTTCAACAACGCCGGCGTGCTGCCGCCGCCGCTGCCCTTCCATGAAGTGCCGCCCGAAAACCTCGACCTGATCTTTGATGTCGATATCAAGGGCGTATTCTATGCCATGCAGGCGCAGATCCGCCATTTCCTCAGCATCGGCGGCGGGGCGATCGTCAATACCGCCTCGGTCGCCGGGCTCGTCGCCGATCCCAACATGGCGCACTATGTTGCCGCCAAGCATGCCGTCGTGGGCCTGACCAAGGCGGCAGCCGTGGAATATTCGGCGCGCAATATCCACATCAACGCCATCGCGCCGGGCTTCATCGCCACGCCGATGACGCAGGCCTGGCTCGATAGCGACGATTTCAGGCAGGCGTTCTTTGCCCACAACGTATCGGGCCGGGCCGGCGCGCCCGAGGAAGTGGCCGGCACCGTGCTGCACCTGTGTTCCGATGCCGCCAGCTTCTGCAACGGCGCGCTGTTCGTGATCGATGGCGGGCAGACGGCGCATTGAAAAACGTCCGCGCGTGGAAGGAGACCTCTATCATGAAGATGCCTATGTTCATGTTGGCCGCAGCGCTGCTGGGCGCGACACCGGCCCTGGCCCAATCAGCGGAAAAACCGCTGCAATACGAGGTCATTCCCACCGGCCCGATCAGCATGTTTGCCAATGTCACCCTGATCAAGGGAGACAAGAACGCGGTGTTGGTCGACGTGCCGTTTGCCCGATCCGATGCCTATCGCGTCGCTGCTGCCGTGCTTGATAGCGGCAAGCATCTGCAGACCATCGTGATCACGCACGATCATCCCGATCACTTCTTCGGGCTGGATGTGCTGGCCGATGCCTTTCCCGATGCGCAGATCGTGGCCAATCCGGTGGCGGCGCGCGATATGGCCCGGTCCATCCCGATCAAGTTCAAGCGCTGGAGCGGGCAATTGGGCACCAACGCGCCCCGCCGCCCGGTGCAACCGGTGGCGATGACCGGCGACAGCATCGACCTGGACGGGCATCGCCTGCAGGTACTGGGGCCGATGCAGGGCGATCATGTCGATTCGACCGTGGTGTGGGATGCCCAGGCGCGCACCCTGGTGGCGGGTGACGTGCTCTACAATGGCGTGCACGTGTGGCTGGGTGAACATACGCCGGCGCGCTATGCGGCCTGGCTCGCCACGCTCGACCGCCTCGATGCGCTGCATCCGGTGACGGTGATCGCTGGGCATCGCCACCCCGGCGCGGCCAACGACAATGGCGCGATCGGCTGGACGCGGGACTATATCAAGACGTTCGTGGCCGCGCGTGCCGCCAGCCATTCGTCGGCAGAGATCGCTGCGGCAATGAACAAGGCCTATCCCGACGCGACCGAGGTCTATGGCGGGTTCCTGCTCGGCACGTCGAGCAAGGTGGGCGCAGGGGAAATTCCGCCGTGGGATGAGTAATTCGTAGGGGCGTGTGGGGCCCCGGATCAAGTCCGGGGCGACGTCCTCACTTCAATCATTTCTCGTCACCCCGGACTTGATCCGGGGTCCCACGCCACCCTGTCGGTTTAGCCTGATCAGGCCAGCGCCGCGGCGATATAGCCGTCGATGCACTGGTCCAGCACTGGCAGCGGCATTGCGCCGGGCAGCAGGCCGGCATCGTGGAACGTGCGGATATCGAACTTGCTGCCCAGCGCCGCGCGCGCCTTGGCACGCAGGCGCAGCCAGTCGAGCTTGCCCAGCATGTAGCTGCACGCCTGGCCCGGCCACACGCAATAGCGCTCCACTTCGGTGATCGCCATGGTTTCGGGATCGCCGATGGTGTCGGTATAGAACTTCACCGCCTGTTCGCGGCTCCAGCCCTTGGCGTGCATGCCGCTGTCCACCACCAGGCGCACGGCACGGAAGATGCTGTCGTGCAACTGCCCGACATGGCCGAGCGGGTCGTTTTCATAGACGCCCATTTCCACCGCGAGCTGTTCGGCATAGAGCGCCCAGCCTTCGCCATAGCCGGAAAAGAACTGGATCTTGCGCAGCGTCGGCAGTCCGGCTTCCTGCGCCAGCGAGAGCTGCAGATGGTGGCCCGGCACGCCTTCGTGATAGGTCAGCGTGGGCAGCGTCCAGCTCGGCACTTCGGCAGTATCGCGCAGGTTGATGTAATAGGCGCCCGGGCGCGTGCCGTCGAGCGAGCCATTCTGGTAATAGCCGCCCGGCGCGCCAGCCTCGGTGGCCTTGGGCACGCGGCGGATGTCCAGCTTGGTCTTGGGCAGAGTGCCGAAATACTGCGGCAGGCGCGCTTCCATCGCCTCGACCTGGCGGTTGAGGTCGGCCAGCAGCTTGTCCTTGCCTTCGTCGGTATTGGGATAGCGGAACTTGGGATCGTCATAGAGCGCGCGCAGGCGTTGGCCCACGGTGCCCTGGGTATAGCCCTGGCTCTTGAAGATGGCGTCGGCCTGCGCGCTTTGCTGCGCGATCAGCTCCAGGCCGGTGCGGTGGATTTCCTCCGGCGCCATGTCGCTGGTGGTATAGCTCTGCAGCGACAGGCGATAGAGTTCCTCGCCCTTGGGCAGGCGGGCAACGCCGGCGGTGTGCACCGCCTTGGGCTGCAGGCTTTCCATCAGCGCGATCTGGCGATCGAGGGCGGGCTGCACGCGCTTGGCCACGATGGCTTCGGCGCGGGCCTGCCACTGGCCGGGGATGTGCTGCTCCGCCGTGCGGTGGACGATCGACGACACCATGTTGGACTGCGCCGCCGGCACGTCGCGCAGCGCCTTGAGCTGGGTGAGGGCCTTGGCCAGGATGAAATCGGGCGGCACCACGCCTGCGGCCACGTCGTGGCGCACGGCTGCGCTGTCCTGGTCGATCGCGGTGGCAAAGGCATCCAGTCGCGAAAGATAGGCATCGGCATCGGCCGCATTGGCGATCGTGTGCTGGCTATCGAGGAAATCGGGAATCTGCTGATAGCAGCCGGTCAGCTGCGTGACGACATAGGGCGAACCGACCGTGGCAAAGGTGCGGTTCATCGTATCGTTGAGCTGGGTGGAATAGAGGATGCTGGCATAGTTCCAGCGGTTGTTGCCGGTCAGCTTGGCGGCGTCGATCTTGCGCAGGGCGGCCAGGTCGCGCGCGGTGCGGGCCTTGGCATCTTCCCACGCGTGGAGCGAGCGATCATCGAGACGCGCCTTGGCGCCGGCATGCGCCCCGCTGTCCACGCCCAGCCCGGTGGCCATTTCGGGCGAATGCGCCAGCTGATCGGCCAGCATGCTGTCGAACAGGGCATTGAGCCGCCGGTCTTCGCCGGAACTGGAAGCCGCATCGTTGGCAGGCATGGTGGAAGCGGTGGTTGCGGCGCGGGCAGTGCCCAGGCTCGACAGGGCGGCCAGCCCGGCGCTGGCGGCGCCGGCCTTGAGGATGTGGCGGCGGTTCATCGGCAAGTCCGTTACAAAGTGGCTGCCGCGCCCGTATTGAGGGGGGCGCCGGGCGCGGCAGCGGGGGGGAAGGGCTGCCACAGCAATGGCAACCACCTTCGCGCGATAGCGGATGGTTGCGGTTGAAAGCAAAGACGCTGGTCGATCCCAGCATGTCGTTGGCCGATCGCAAACGGGATATCGCCCCGGTTGCGATCGGCCACGATGGGTCTCGCGATCAGGCGACCTGGGCGTTGCGGGCGCGCTGCCGGCGCAGGAAATGGGCGCTGACGCAGGCGGCAAAGACCGCCAGGCTCAGCGCCACCTGCAGGCGTTGATCGGGCATCATCGCCATCATCACCAGCACGGCGATAATCCCGCCCACTGCCGTCCACGAAATCACGGGGAACGCCCAGACCTTGACCGTCAACTGCTCACCCGCAGCATCAAGCCGGCGGCGCAGGGCGATCTGGCTCAGGGAAATCAGCAGATAGACGCACAGGATCGTCGCGCCCGACGATTGCAGCAGGAACGTGAAGAGCGCATCGGGCGAAAATACCGAAGACAGCACCACGGCAAAGCCGGCCACGCCCGAAACGATGATGCCCAGCGCCGGCACACGCCGTGCCGAAACCCGCCCGAACGCTGCCGGGGCATCGCCACGCTGCGCCATTTCAAACAGCATGCGCGAGGTGACATAGATCGCCGAATTGAGGCACGAGACGATCGCGGTAAAGATCACCGCACCGATCACCGCTTCCGCGCCGGGCACTTTGATGATCGACAGCGCCGCCACGAACGGCGACTTGCCCGAAACCACATTGGCCCAGGGCAGGATCGCCAGGATCACCGCGATCGAGCCGATGTAGAAGAACATGATGCGCAAGGTGACGGTGCGCGCCGCGCGCACGATGTTGCGCGCCGGGTCTTCGGTTTCCACGGCAGCGATGGTCGCCACTTCCGAACCCATCATCGAAAAGATCACCACCGGAATGGCGGTGAACGCCGCGCCTAGCCCCATGGGAAACGCGCCGCCATGGCTGGCAAAGCCGGCGGTCAGCCGCGCCAGTCCTGGCCCGAAGCCGAAGATATAGGCCAGGCCAAGGGCCATGAACCCGATGATCGTGATCACCTTGAGCGAGGCGAACCAGAACTCGAACTCGCCATAGGTCTTGACCGAGAACAGGTTCACCAGCGTCATCGCGGCGATCAGCAGCGCGGCCAGCGCCCACATCGGCAGGGGAATGAACGGCATCAGCATGTTGGCGCCGGCGATCGCCTCCACCGCGATGGTGATGACCCAGAAATAGTAATAGAGCCAGGCCGTGGTGAACCCGGCCCAGGGGCCAAGCCCCAGCGCGGCATAGCCGGTGAACGAGCCGACGCCCGGGCGTGCCATGGCCATTTCGCCCAGCATGCGCATGATCACGAAGACCAGCATGCCACATAGCGCATAGGTCAGCAGCACGGCCGGCCCGGCAATGTGGATCGCGGCGCTCGATCCCACGAAGATCCCGGCGCCGATGATGCCCCCGATCGAAATCATGGCGACATGGCGCGGCTTCAAGGAATGGGCCAGCGCTTCGCCGGGGGGAGATGCAGACATGATCAGTGGCTCGCTTTCTTGGCAGACTGTTGCGCCTGGTAACCCTGGCGCTGCTGGTCGATCAGATAGGCATGGATGGCCTCGACATCGGCCTTTGTCACCACATCATCGAACCGGGCCATGCCCATCGGTGCCAGCGCGCCTTTCAGCACGATATCGTTGAAGCTGGCATGCACTTCGGGCGGCAGGCGCGATAGATCGGGCGTGACACCGGGCGTGCCCAGCACGTGGCAGCGCGAACAGTTCTCGGTGAACTTGTCCTCGCCCCGGGCGATCAGCGCCGGGCTGGCCTTGCCCGGCGGCGGCGGCAGGTAGGGCGGAACCTCGCGCTTGTCGGGCATCGGCACCGCGCCACCGCCCAGCTTGAACACCAGGATGCGGTTGGCGTTGCGGTTGGCATAGGCCGCGCTCGATGGCGGGATCGGGAACGTGATGCCCGATCCGCCATAGCCGGCCTGGACCGCCACATATTGCACGCCGCCGATCTTGTAGGTCATCGGCGCGGCCATGATGTGGCTGCCGGTCTGGATGGTCTTGATCGGCGCGCCGGTGCGGGCGTTGTAGATCCACAAGCTGCCATCGCCGCGCCCCTGGAACACCAGGTTGCCCGCCGTGCTCAGCGCCCCGCCGTCATAGCCGCGCACCCCTTGCGAGGTAACGCGTTCCCACACCACCTTCCTGGCCACCGGATCCCACGCGCGCAGCACCTCGCGCACCAGCTTCACGCCAGGGCGCTCTTTCTGCAGATCGTCCTTGGCCGGCAGCGGCCCGAACACGCGCTTGAGCGCGGCGGGGTCATAGAGATCGTCGGGGAAAATCCCGTCCGACGAGAAGAAACCTTCGAGATGGGTGAGCGAGCCGCCGTTGGCCTTCATATTGAGCAGCACGTTGCCGGCATCGATCGCGGGAATATAGACGAGCCCGGTCTGCGGGCTGAACGACATCGGGTTCCAGGTGTGCCCGCCGGCCCACGAAGGATAGACGTTCTTCGGGCTTTTCGAATAGTCGGCATGCTCGGTAACCAGCGGCCGGCCGGTGGCAAGGTCCACGCCCTTGGCCCAGTTCACATAGGTGAACGGATCAGCCGACAGAAGTTTGCCCGTTTTCAGGTCCAGCGTATAGAAAAAGCCGTTCTTGCAGGCCTGCATCACCACGCGGCGGGGTTGGCCGGCGATGGTCAGGTTGGCAAAGACGAACTTCTGGACCGCGTCATAGTCCCATTCGTCACCCGGCGTCGTCTGGTAGTACCAGTTCATCCGCCCGCTCTGGGCATTGACCGCGATGATCGAGGCGTTGAACAGGTCATTATGCCGCACCCCGTCGGCCGAACGCAGATAGGGCGAGGCGTTGCCGGTGCCGAACACGATCTGGTCGGTTTCGGGATCGTAGGACAACCCATCCCACACCGTGCCGCCGTTCTGGGTGCGGCCATCGCGGTTGGGCCCCCATGATTTGGCCGCCATGGCCAGCTCGGGATGCTCGAACGGCTGTCCGGGCGCGGGCGGCACCGTGAAGAAGCGCCATTTGAACGCGCCGGTCTTGATATCCCAGGCCGAGATATAGCCACGCAGATCGCCATCGCCGATATCGGCGCCGGCATTGCCGATCACCACGGCATCCTTGGTCAGGATCACCGCGCCGGTAGAGGCATAGGGCTGCTTGTGGTTGATGATGGTATCGGCAATCCAGCGGGCCTTGCCAGTCTTGGCATCGATCGCGTGCAGCCGCCCGTCTTCCGACGCAACGAACACCGTGCCGTCGCGATAGGCGACCCCGCGGTTGACCACGTCGCAGCAGGCATTGCGGCCCCACTGCCCATCCACTTCGGGATCATATTGCCAGAGCAGCGCGCCGGTGGCGGCATCGAGGGCGTAGACATTGCCCCACACCCCAGAGGTATACATCACCCCGCCGACCACCAGGGGCGTGGCTTCCTGGCCGCGTTCGGTGCCCATGTCGTAAGACCAGGCATAGCCCAGCGTGGCGGCGTTGGTTTCGTTGATATCGGCCAGCGCGGAATACCAGGTGCCCGCCGTATCACCCCCGGTCAGCGGCCATTCGGCGCCGGCCATGGGCGCCGCCGCGCGATCAGCCCCCGTATTTGGCGTATCAGCCCGCGCGCTGGTGCAGGCGTTGAGCATCAGGGCGCCGCCGCCCATGGCGGCAGAGGCAAGCAGGATCAGGACAGCCTGGCGCAGGGTCTTCATGGGCCTCACTTTCCGGTGGGGCAGGGAACTTGGCAAGATAGATCACAGTCTATCCACAGCTGCAATCGCCTCGCCGCCCCACGTGGCCCGGATGCGCCATGGCCGTCATCATGTCTTGTCGGAAAACCTGGGCCGAACCCGTCACAGGTTCGGCCCGGGCATGGGTCAGTTGCCGAAGTTGATGCGGGCGGTCAGGCCCCAGGTGCGCGGCTTGCCATAGACGCTCAGCGCATCGCCCCAATAGAGCGAGCCGTCGAAGGCGTAGGAGCGATAGACCCGGTTGAACAGGTTGTTGACGAAGAACGCCAGTTCCAGCTTGCCGCCCGCCGGGATCACGCCGATGCGGGCATTTTCCACGTGATAGGCGCCTTCGCGCTCGTCTGGCGCGCAGAGCACCGAGAAGCAGAACTTGCCGGTGTAGAGCGCGTCACCCTGCAGCGAGACGCGCGCGCCGCCCATGCCGAATTCATAGCGGATCAGGGCGTTGCCGGAAAAGCCCGGCGCTTGGGGCAGATCGTGGTTCACGACTGTCACGCCATCAGGCAGCAGCACGTTCTTGACCTTGCTGTCTTGCACCGCGGCCGAAGCCTGGAGCGTGAACCCTTCGATCGGGTGGGCGGTCAGTTCGGCTTCCACGCCCTTGATGGTGGCAGGCAGGTTGCGCACCAGTTGCGTATAACCGACCTGAACATAGGCCTGGTAGTTCTTGTAATCATAGTAGAATGCCGCAAGGTTGAACTGGATATTGCGGCCGATCTTGGTCTTGAGGCCCACTTCATAGTCGTTGAGCGTCTCGGGCCGGTAGGGAATGTTGTTGAGCGTATCGATCAGGGCCTGACCGGGGAACGGCGTGCCGGTGGAGAACGTGAACCCGCCCGACTTGGAGCCGCGGTTGTAGCTGGCATAGAGCAGGGTATCGGGGCCGGGCTTGTAATCCAGCTCGGCGCGGGCAGTGACGCCGTCATAGGTGGGTGAGGCGGCCGCTGGCGTGACCGTGATGCCGCTGGCTTGGGCTGCGCCGGTGGGATCGAAGAAGTTGATACCGCTGGGGCCCCAGTTGACGGTGAGGCCCGAAATTGCCTCTGCCGCGCGGTACCAGGCCAGCTTGCTGTCGCGCCAGTAGCGGGCGCCCAGGATCAGCTTCCAGTGATCGTCGAACTTGTATTCGTCCTGCGCAAAGACCGCGAAGGACTTGGTGCGCTGGTAGAACTGCACGGTGGGATCGTACTGGTCGAACGGCGTGGCATACTTGGCGCCATAGTTGCCGGTCAGCAGCATGCCGAACGCGCCCATGGTCAGGTAGTTGTTGCCGAAATGGGTGGCGGCGCGCAGTTCCTGCGTGATCTGCTGGGTGCGGGCGCGCTGATAGAAGATCGTGCCCGAGGCATAGCAGGTGACGCTGGGCGCGCTGGCGCAGGGGCCAGTGGTGAAGGGCGGCAGTGCGGCCCCTTCCACATAGGGCAGGCCGGGCACGCCATCATCGCTTTCGATATAGAACTTGGCGAGGTTCTGGTAATCGGTGATCGACGTGACGTCGAACGCGCCAAGCTTGGCTTCCAGGCGCAGCGTGGCGGCAAACTGCTTGCGGTTCACATAGTTTTCGCCCGCGCTATAGGTCTGCCACGGGTTGCCGCCCTGGGTGGCGGTGATCGCCGGGTTGGCATAGCCATTGGCGACCGAGCCGGGCACGCCGCCGTTGTACGACGTGCCGCCATAGTTGTTCCAATAGTCGCAAACCTGGTTGGCCGCCAGGAATTCGCCCTGGAACTGGGCATTGGGGCAAGCCGGGGTCAGGGTATAGACGCCAGCCTGGCGCTCGTGATCTGCCTGGGTATAGCGCACCGTCAGGCGGGCGCGGAAATCGCTGGTGGGATCCCACTGCAGGATGCCGCGCGTGGCCCAATGGTTGTTGGCGCCCAGATTGGCCCCGCCGGGCAGCAGGTTCTTGATATAGCCGGAATCGCGATCATACACGCCCGAAACACGGGCCGAGAGCGTCTGGGTCAGCCCGCCGGTGACCGCGCCTTCGAAGATCGACTGGTTGAAGCTGCCGGTGGTGGCAGAGAGATAGCCGCCGAACTCGTGGCTGGGCTGGTTGGAAATGAACTGCACCGCGCCGCCGGTGGCATTGCGGCCAAACAGGGTGCCCTGCGGCCCGCGCAGCGCCTCGGTGCGGGCCAGGTCAAAGATCGGGAAGCCGGCCGTGGTGATCGAGGCCGCGTAGCTGTCGTCCTGATAGACGGCAACCGGCGGTTCCTGCTGGTCGCCATAGTCGTTCTGCGACACGCCGCGAATGTTGAACACCACCTGGCTCGAGCCATAGGCGTTGTATTTCAGGTTGGGGATCGCGCGCACGATATCGGTGGCGTTGTTAATGTTGAGCGCGCGCAAGTCCTTGGCGGAAATGACCGAGACGGCGATGCCCACGTCGTTGAGCTTCTGCTCGCGGCGCTGTGCCGTCACCACGATGTCGCCCGTGCCGTTGTCGGTCTGTGGGGCGGCGGCGGTTTCGGCCGGGGCCGGGGCGGGCGCCTGGGCCTGGGCCAGGCCGGGGATCAGCGCCGTGGCGGCCAGCGCCATGATGCGGATGCCCGATCGGCCATGGCGCGCACGCGCACCAAAGTGTTGGAGAACAGATTTTTGATTCAGGACAGTGCCCGAGAATACCAGGTGACGCATGACAGCTTCCCTCCAAGCCGGCCCCTCGTTCGGGGGCACAATACCTGCACCGGGATCGTGCATCAGGAACGCAGGCGCAGCAAGCCTTCAGCAACAGTGGAAAAGCTTTCTTCCGGCCTTGTGGGATTACGGTATCATAAAGATCAAGTATATGATTTTAGGATATAAAATTAACTGCACCAGTTTTGCTTGGTAATAACACCTACTTACTACTCTCATTAACTTGCCTAATGCCCTACCGTGCCGGGCGCCGTGGCGGCAGGGCCGGGGGCGCGGGTTCGAAATGGCGCGGTGGCGGGACTCGAAACGCCGCGCACCCCGACCTTGGGACAAGCATTATTTCTAATCCCTCGCATTAGTTTCCAAAATGGTGTGGCACCGTGATTGCGCCGGTTCCCGCGCTGGAATAGCCCTTCTGCAAATAGGCAGCCAAGCAAAGCCGAGGCATGACATGAAGACTAGTGCGCGCGTTGTGGTGATTGGTGGCGGCGTCGTCGGCGTCAGCACGTTGTATCACCTGGCCAAGATGGGCTGGTCCGATGTCGTGCTGATCGAGCGCAAGGAACTGACCTCGGGCTCTACCTGGCATGCCGCCGGCCTGCTGCCGCTGTTCAACCTGTCCTACTCGGTCGGCAAGCTGCACCAGTATTCGGTTGATCTCTATCCCAGCCTGGAAGCGGAAACCGACCTCAACGTCGGCTTCTCGCGCGTGTCGAACATTCGCCTCGCCAACAGCCCCGATCGCATGGACGAATACCGCTATTATGCGGGCGTGGCCAAGACCATCGGGGTGGACGTAAACTTTCTCACCCCTGAGCAAGTGCATGAAATCTGGCCACTGGCACAGATGGACGGGGTGCTCGGCGCGATCCAGCATCCCGCCGATGGCTATATCCAGCCGGCCGACTTGACCCAGGCCCTGGCCAAGGGGGCGCGCCAGCGGGGCGCCACGATCATGCGCAATACCACGGTCACGGGCATCACCCAGAAGGCCAACGGCGAATGGGTGGTGGCCACCGACCAGGGCGAGATCACCTGCGAGCATGTGGTTTCGGCCACCGGCAGCTTTGCCCGCCAGACGGGCGCGATGGTCGGCCTGGATGTGCCGGTGATCCCGGTCGAGCATCAGTACATCGTCACCGAACAGCACCCCGCGATCATGGAGCGCCGCGCCAAGGGCCTGCCCGAAATGGGCGTGCTGCGCGAAAGCGACTCGAGCTGGTACATGCGCGAGGAAGCCGGCGGCCTGCTGCTTGGCCCGTATGAAGTCGGCGCACCGGCCTGCTATGTGAAGGGGCCGGCCGCCAACAGCGAATATGAACTGTTTCCCGATGCTCTCGAACGCCTGGAGCCCTATATCCTCTCGGCGATCGAGCGCGTGCCCGCCTTTGGTGAGCTGGGGATCAAGAAGGTTTACAACGGCGCCATTGCCTACACGCCCGACGGGTCGCCCATCGTCGGTCCTGCGCCGGGGCTGAAGAACTTCTGGCTCAATGAAGGTCACAGCTTCGGCATCACGGCAGCCGGCGGCGCGGGTTGGCAGCTGGCCCACTGGATTGTGGACGGCGAACCCACCATCGACATGATGGGGGTCGATCCGCGCCGCTTCGGCACCTATGCCGACGAAGGCTATCTCATCGAAAAGAATGAGGAAGCCTATGCCAAGGTGTTCACCGTTCACTATCCCGATGAAGAGCGCGAGGCTGCCCGCCCGCTGCGCCAGACGCCGTGCTATGACCGCATGAAGAAGCTGGGCGCGGTGTTCGGCAGCGTATTCGGCTGGGAGCGCCCCAACTGGTTCGCGCCCGAAGGCTATGAACTGAGCGACGCCGATCTCGATCGGCCCGAAACCCTCCTCAACCACAACCATCCCGATGTGCCGGGCGCGCCGATCCGCGAAAAGTGGTCGTTCCGCCGCTCTAACTACTTCGAGCATGTTGGCAATGAATGCCGCCATGTGACGGAAAAGGTTGGCATTCAGGACATGAGCGCGTTTGCCAAGTGCCTGATTTCCGGCCCTGGTGCGGAAGAATGGCTGGGCAAGCTGTTGTCCAACGCGGTGCCCAAGAAGATCGGCCGCGTATCGCTGTCGTATCTGCTGACACCGGCTGGCGGCGTGCGCAGCGAGTTCACCGTCTATAAGCGCGGGCCGCAAAGCTATTACCTGGTCTCGGCCGGCGCGCTGGAGCAGCACGATCATGACTATCTGATCAAGGCGCTGCCCGCCGACGGTTCGGTCAAGTTCGAGCGACTGACCACGGCAATGGGCGTGCTGGTTCTGGCCGGGCCGCGTGCCCGCGACGTGCTGGCCAAGGTGACCCGCACCGATCTGTCGAACGAGGCGTTCCCGTGGCTGACGGGCAAGCGCATCTCGATCGGCGCGGCGCCGTGCGATGCGCTGCGCGTGAATTTCATCGGCGAGCTGGGTTGGGAGTTCCACCACCCGATCGAGATGCAGAACTACATCTTCGACAAGCTGATGGAAGCCGGCGCCGAATTCGACATCAAGCCCTTTGGCATCCGGGCGATGACGTCGATGGCGCTGGAAAAGAGCTACAAGCTGATCCCGCGCGAACTTTCCGTGGAATACAACGCGCTGGAAAGTGGGCTTGAACGCTTCATATCCATGAAGAAGCCGGACTTCGTTGGCCGTGACGGGCTGCTGGCGAAGAAGGAAGCCGGTCTTTCTTCTACTCTGGTTACCCTGGAGGTGCTGGGCGTCACCGATGCCGATGCCCGCGGCTCCGAAGCGATCTATCGCGATGGACAACTGGTTGGCCGCGCCACGTCGGGCGGCTATGGTTGGCGCACGGCCAAGTCGCTGGCGCTTGCGATGATCGCACCCGAACACGCAAACCTTGGCACCGAACTCGAGATTTCCATTCTCGGAACGATGCACAAGGCCGTGGTGATCCCAGACTCGCCCTTCGACCCCGAAAACCTTGCATTGCGGAGCTAGTTCCCATGCGCAATTTCGCTTCGATTGCCGAACTGCTGAACCAGGATCGCCCCGGCTACACCTTGCCGCAGGCGCTTTACACCAGCGAGGAAGCCTTTCGCTTCGATACCGAGGTGATGCTCAAGTCGGTGTGGCTCTATGCCTGTACCGTGGCCCACGTGAAGAACCCTGGCGATTTCTACGTCTTTGAAATGGCCAACAACTCGGTGTTCATCGTGCGCGGCCGCGATGGCGAGGTGCGCGCGTTCTATAACACCTGCACCCATCGCGGATCGCGCATTTGCCAGGTTCAGGCCGGTACGATGCCGCGCATCATGTGCCCTTATCACTTCTGGACATTCGGCCTGGATGGCAAGCTGATCGCCGCGCGCGGCATGCCCGACGATTTTGACAAGGGCGCACACAACCTGCGCCAGGTGGCGCTGGAAAACTGCGGCGGCCTGCTGTTCATCTGCCTGGCGGACAATCCGCCGCCGATCGAACCGGCCAAGCAGGACATCGCGGCCGCCATCGGCATCTACAACATGGACAAGCTCAAGGTGGCCGCGGTCGAAGACCTGCATGACACGGCCAACTGGAAGCTAGTCATGGAAAACAACCGCGAGTGCTATCACTGCGAGGCCAACCACCCCGAACTGCTCAATTCGCTGAGTGGATCGGGCTTTGGCCGGGGCAACCCGGAAGACGGCGACGCGGCTGATGAAGACGATATCACTGCCCAGGTGGAGCGCTGGAAAGCCATGGGCGTGTGGCGCGACCTGGTCGAATTTCCCGATGGCGGCTGGCATCGCGTGGGTCGCCTCAGCCTGGCGCACGGGGCGCTGTCGCAGACCATGGACGGGCAGCCGGCTTCCAGGAAGCTGATCTGGCCGGTTGAGCACGCCGAACCGACCAGCGTTTCGGTATGGACCCAGCCCAATTCCTGGCACCACTTCTGCTGCGATCACGTGGTGACGTTCAGCGTGATGCCGCAGGGGCCGGATCGTTCGATCCTGCGCACCTCGTGGCTGGTGCACGAAGATGCGGTGGAAGGCGAAGACTACACCGTGGAGAACCTGACCCACGTGTGGAAGGCGACCAACCGCCAGGACCGCCACCTGGCGGAAATGAACCACGCCGGCATCGTCACCGATGGCTATCGCCCCGGGCCCTACGCGCTCGAGGAAAACCTCGTCGATGCCTTCAAGACCTTCTACGTCGAGCGCGCCAAGGCCGCGCTGGAAGCGGCAGGACAGCCATAAGATGATGCGCTTTTCCGGGCTCAATCTCATCGCGCAGGCTTTTTCGGGGCACCAGTCGTGGCCGGAACAATGGCCCGACAAGGCACCCAAGGCGGCCTATGACGTGATCATCGTGGGCGCGGGCGGGCATGGCCTGGGCGCGGCCTATTACCTGGCGGCCAAGTATGGGATCACCAATGTTGCGGTGATCGAAAAAGGCTGGCTGGGCGGTGGCAACACCGGGCGCAACACCACGATCATCCGCTCGAACTACCTCTACGATGAAAGCGCCCACCTCTATGACCATGCGGTCAAGCTGTGGGACGGGTTGAGCCAGGAGCTCAACTACAACGTGATGTATTCGAAGCGCGGCGTGCTGATGCTCGCGCACAACGTGCACGACATCCAGAGCTTCAAGCGCCACATCCATGCCAACCGCCTGAACGGCGTGGACAACGAATGGTTGAGCCCGGAAGAATGCCAGGCCTATTGCCCGCCGCTCGATATCTCGCCCAATGCGCGCCACCCGGTGCTGGGCGGGGCGTTGCAGCGGCGCGGCGGCACCGCGCGGCACGATAGCGTTGCCTGGGGCTATGCCCGCAAAGCGACGGCGCTCGGCGTCGATATCATCCAGAACTGCGCCGTCACCGGCATCCGGCGCGGGCCCGATGGCGCGGTGCTGGGGGTGGAGACCGAGCGCGGCTTCATCGGCGCGAAGAAGATCGGCGTATCGGCGGCCGGCAATACCTCGGTCGTCATGAACATGGCCGGCCTGCAATTCCCGCTGGAAAGCTATCCGCTGCAGGCCCTGGTGTCAGAGCCGGTCAAGCCGATCTTCCCCTGCGTGGTCATGTCCAACACGGTGCATGCCTATATCAGCCAGTCCGACAAGGGCGAACTGGTGATCGGCGCGGGGACCGACCAATATACCTCGTATTCGCAGCGCGGCGCGTTCCACATTATCGAGCATACTCTGGCGGCGATCTGCGAAATCTTCCCGATCTTTACCCGCATGCGCATGCTGCGCACCTGGGGCGGGATCGTCGACGTGACGCCCGATCGCTCGCCGATCCTGGGCAAGACTCCGGTTCAGGGCCTCTATGTCAACTGTGGCTGGGGCACCGGCGGGTTCAAGGCGACGCCGGGCGCGGCGGATCTGTTGGCGCACACCATCGCCCACGATGCCCCGCACGCGATCAACGCGCCGTTCACGCTCGATCGGTTCCGCAACGGGCGGATGATCGACGAGGCGGCCGCAGCCGCCGTGGCCCACTGAGCAAGGCGCAGGGAACCAAGCCATGCTGTTGATTCATTGCCCCTATTGCGAAGAAGACCGCCCCGAGGTGGAATTCGTCTATGGTGGCGAGGCGCATATCGCACGCCCGCTCGATCCCGCAACGCTGAGCGACGAGGAATGGGAGCACTATCTCTACATCCGCCGCAACCCGCGCGGGTGGCACCATGAACGCTGGCGGCATACCCACGGTTGCGGGCGTTTCTTCAATGCCGTGCGCGATACCGTGAGCGATCGTTTCGAACAGACCTACAAGGCCGGGGAACCGCGTAAATGAGCGGCTATCGTCTTCCTGCCGGCGGCCGCGTCAACCGCGCCGCGCCGCTGGATTTCACCTTTGACGGGCGCGCCCATCGCGGCTTTGCCGGCGACAGCCTGGCTTCGGCGCTGGTGGCATCGGGGCAGATGCTGTTCGGCCGCTCGTTCAAGTATCACCGCCCGCGCGGCATTCTGGGCATGGGGACGGAAGAGCCCAATGCCTTGGTGACAGTGGACCGCGGTGGGGCCGGGCCGGGTTGGGGCCGGCGCACGCCCAATCTGCGCGCGCCATCGGTGCCGCTGTATCAGGGCCTTACCGCGCAAAGCCAGAACCGCTATCCCTCGCTCAAGTTCGACCTGGGCGCGGTCAACGATCGCCTTGGTGCGTTCTTTCCGGCCGGTTTCTACAACAAGACATTCATGTGGCCGCGTTCGGCCTGGGAAAAGCTCTATGAGCCGGCGATCCGGCGCATGGCCGGGCTGGGCGCCAGCCCGACGGAGCGCGATCCCGATCATTACGACGCCACTTATGCCCATTGCGAAGTGTTGGTGGTGGGCGGCGGCCTGGCCGGGATCGATGCCGCGCTGGCGGCGGCGGCCGACGGCGGCCGGGTGATCCTGATCGACGAGCAGGACGAACTGGGCGGCGGTGCCCTGTCGGACCAGGCGCTGTGGGGCGAAGTGGCCGACAAGGCCATGGCGCTGCGCCGGCTCGGCAACGTGACGGTGCTGACCCGCACCACCGCGTTCGGCTATTACCACCAGAACTTCGTGGGCGCGGTCGAGCAGCTGACCGATCATCTGGCCCCGGCGCAGGCGAGCGGCGCGCGCGAGCGGCTGTGGCGCATCC
>NZ_KE148424.1:0-230 GCF_000410615.1 Novosphingobium sp. B-7
CCCGCCGCGCAGCGCCAGGACATGGCTGGCGTCAAAATGACGCGCCGCCGCCGCCATGGCCGCGCGCCAGGCGTTGAGGCTTTGCGCTGGAAAATCCTGCACGCTTTCGCCGCAGCCGGGCAGATCGGGCAGCATCGCGGCCACGCCCGCCGCGCCGAGATCACGCAGCAGCGTGGCCAGCATCGCCCGCGTGCGGTTCATTTCATCAAACAGCGGCGGCACGATCAGCA
>NZ_KE148424.1:452-671 GCF_000410615.1 Novosphingobium sp. B-7
GCCACCGCCATCGAATCGAGTTCGGGCAGCGCGCCGAACAGCGGCGTCTGTGCCGTGAACGCGGCCACCCGCGCCGGGGCCAGCCCCAGCACATCGGCGAGAAGCGCGCGCAGATCGGCGTCGAGCGAAGCGGGAAGCGTGTCGGTCATGCCTGGCGCCTTAACCATCGCCTGGCGGCGGGGCAAGCAGCGTGCGCCCGGCCAGGCGGCGGGCCAACCC
>NZ_APCQ01000313.1:0-536 GCF_000410615.1 Novosphingobium sp. B-7
TTGCCTTTATGCAAAACGGCTGGAACGCGGAAAGTTCGTCTGGCCACGCGCCCGGGATGGGGCTGCCGCCCGGCTCTCGGGCGCGCAGTTGGCGATGCTGATCGAAGGGCTGGATTGGCGGCAAGCCATTGTCCATGAGGAGGTCGCCACACCGACAATTGCGTGAGGGGAAATCGCAGAAAACCGGCCCTTTTTGTAGCATTTTCAGGTCTCCTGTCCTATAGGGGCAGGCATGCGGTTCGACCTTGATCGCCTTCCTACAGACCCTGTTCTCCTGCAGAAAATGCTGCGGGAGATGGCGCAGGCTATGGAGGTGGATCGGGATGAACTGAAGGTTGCGAAGCAGACCGTCAAAGCCCAGGGCCTGACCATAGAAAAGCTGGAGCATCGTCTCGCACGGCTGCTGCGCGTTCAGTTCGGGCGCAGTTCCGAGAAGATGGACGGCGCGCAACTGCGCATGATGTTCGAAGACGTTGAGGCCGTCCCCGAGCCAGCCAATGATGATGCTCCCGCAGCAGCAGCGTCAAAGCCGGAAC
>NZ_APCQ01000231.1:0-212 GCF_000410615.1 Novosphingobium sp. B-7
GCGCGCCCAGGCGGCAAGACCGGGATGGCGGCGCGCCAGGCTGCCATCGCAGGTGAAGGAAAACTGGCAACCGGTCTGGCGCTGCGATCCCTGGAACACCACGCCGCACACGCTGGCCATGCCGCCGGGGCCGGCAAAGGCGGGATGGCGCGCGCGGTTGAGCACGACCTGCACCACGGCCCGCTCTCCCGAAGGATCATCCCCCGCCTCGT
>NZ_KE148425.1:0-230 GCF_000410615.1 Novosphingobium sp. B-7
CGATCTTGTCCAGTGGCTGGGGGGGGGGGGCCGCGCGCCCACTGGCGCCGTGCCACCGCCTGGCTGATCGCACTGCCGGCGCGGGTGCGCGGCTGGTTTCCCGATCGCGAATTCTTCATGCGGGCGCAGGGGCAGGTGCGCTTCATCCGCGTATCGGGCCGCCTGCAGATGGGCGTGGCCGGCGTGGTGGTGCTGGCGCTGCTGCTGTGGCTGGGGGGGGGGGGCCCCGA
>NZ_KE148425.1:519-2422 GCF_000410615.1 Novosphingobium sp. B-7
GATGGCAGCCGGCATCGATCGCCTGGCGATGCGCCAGGCGGCCTTCGTGGCCAGGCTCACGCAGTATGCCGATGCGCGCGCGATGCAGGCCGAAACGGCGATCCGCCGGGTCGGCCTCAATCCCGCGCAAGTGGCGCCGCTGCGCGGAACAGCGGCTAGCCGGCGCGCCATGGGTGGTCCGCTGATCGCGCTGGGCGGCAACGATCCCGCGCTGGCGCGCCTGGGGCAGAGCATGGCGCGGCTTACCGCGCTGGAACAGGGCCTGGCCCGCCTGCCGCATGCCCTGCCGGCCAGCGCCGATTTCATTTCCAGCGGCTTTGGCTATCGCGCCGATCCGTTCACCGGCGGTGGCGCGTTCCACCCCGGCCTCGATTTCAAGGGCCCGATCGGCGCGCCGATCTTTGCCGCCGCGCAAGGCGTGGTCAGCTTTGCCGGGGTGCGCTCTGGCTATGGCAATTGCGTGGAAGTGGATCATGGCCACGGCCTGGTCACCCGCTATGCCCATATGTCGCGGATCGAGGCACGGCCCGGCGAGCGCGTGGCGCCCGGCGTGGAAATCGGCCGGATCGGCAGCACCGGCCGCTCCACCGGCCCGCACCTGCATTTCGAAGTGCGGATCAACGATCGCCCGGTCGATCCGCGCCCGTTCCTGGAGACCCTGCCCGATGTTTTCAAAGAAGCTGGCCACGGTGGGCACTGAACGCGCTGCACCGCGTGGTGCAGCTACGTTTTCCGTGCTGGGTGCAGACGTGGCGGTGCGGGGCGATATCACCGCAGCGGCCGATCTGCATGTGGAAGGCCGCGTCGATGGCGATGTGGCCTGCGCCGCGCTGGTCCAGGGTGAAAGCAGCGTGATCACCGGCGCGATCACCGCCCGCAGCGCGCGCCTTGCTGGCACGGTCAACGGTGCGGTCACCGTGGCCGACCTGGTCGTGGGCAAGACCGCGCGCATCCTGGGCGATGTGACCTATGACACCCCGACCATCGAGCAGGGCGCCCAGGTGCAAGGGCGCTTCACTCCGCGCGGCGCCAATGCCGCCGCGGCTGTGCCAGACAGCCTGATCGCGATCAGCACCAGGGTCTGACGCGCGCCAATTGGTGGGCCTCGGCGGGCGTTAGCGGAACAGGGCGACGATATCGCCCAGCTTGCCCATCAGCGCGGCATCGCCGTCGCGTGGCGTGGCGCCCAGCCGCACCACCACCAGCTTGCGCGCGGGTGACACCAGCACCGCCTGGCCGCCATCGCCCAGCGCGGCCATCATGTCGCGCGGGCCACGCGCGGTAAACAGGCGCGGCTCGCTGTCGGTGGGCGTGCGGTTGAGCCAGACCCCAGCACCATACTGTTTTTCGCGGGGCGAGGGGCTGGCCATGAATTCGATCCATTGCCGGGGCACCAGTTGCGCCCCATGCACTGCGCCACGGTTGCGCAGGAACTCGCCAAAGCGGGCGAAATCGCGCGCCGTGGCATCGATCATCGCGCCACCGTTCATCGTGCCATGCGCGTCATACGAAGGCACGATGCCGCGCATCTGGACCGGTTCGAACAGGCGGGTGCGCAGGTAATCGGCCACGGCGCGGCGCCGGGCATCGGCGTCTCCACCAGGGGCCAGCACCCGCGCCGCCAGGTCAGCCAGGATGATCCCGCTGGCGGCATCGTCCTGGAACCGGGCGCCTGGCTCTGCGGCCAGGGGCTGATCTTCGGCCGCGCCGGCCATATCGTCGCGCCCGGCGCCAAACAGCATGCGCGCCTCGTCACCCGGTTCCTCGCGCAGGCCCGATCGCATCTGCAACAGGTGGCGCAGGGTGATTTCGCCGCGTGGATCGCCCGGCCGCTGCCACGCCGGAACGGGCGCCGTCTCATTGAGGCGCAGCCGCCCGTCGGATACCAGCATGCCGACCATCA
>NZ_KE148425.1:2434-10335 GCF_000410615.1 Novosphingobium sp. B-7
GATCGAACGCGCGATGCCACCGCCGGCAAACCGGGTGTTTTCGTGATAGCCGGGGCCATAGCGTTCGGCCACGATGCGTCCGGCACGCATCACGATTACCGCGCGGGTTTCCCCCGCACCCTGGGCGGCGGCGCCATCGTTGGCGGTGAACAGCGCGTCAACCGCGCGGGCCAGGCCTTCGCGCTCCACCCCGGGATCGTCGATCACCGCCGCCAGCGCCTGGGGCGAGAGCGGCTGCTGCGCCGGCTGGCTGGCCGAGCAGGCGAACAGGACTGGTGCAAGCGCCGCCGGCACGATAAGGGCCAGCCACCGGCGGGCACAGGGTAAACGGAATCGCGGGGCGCTCTGCATGGTTGCCCGGTCTTTCCACCAGATCGAATGCACATGGCAACCACCAAGCCTTCTTCATCCCCGAATGATCCGCTCCGTTTTGGTGGCCAACCGCCTGCGTCTCCATCTCCAGGGCCCCGCCGGGCGGGGCACTGGGCCTGGCGCGGGCTGGCAGCAATCGTCATCATCGGCCTTGTCGTGGGCGCGGTATTCGTCGCCTTTGTCTGGCGCCCGGCGCACGACAACGCGCGAATCGAGGCGGCGCGCGCGGCTCGCCTGGCCTGCTCGTGCCGCTATATTGGCGGCAGGGCGCTGGGTGATTGCGAAAAGGACAATCCCAAAGGCCGCTTCCCGGTCTCGCTGGCCGAGGATGCAACCGCCCACAGCGTGACCGCGACGGTTCCGCTCGCCGCCGCGCAAACTGCCACCTATCGCGAAGGCTGGGGCTGCCAATTGCAGGCCTGGCGCGATTGAGGCGCGGGCAGGGGGATCACCCTTGCCGCACTCGGGTTTACAGCGCGGCCAGCGGCTCGGCCGCTTCGGTGCCGTCGATCCAGCCGCCGCCAATCACCCGTTCCCCGGCATAGAGCACCGCCGCCTGGCCCGGCGCCACGCCATATTCGGGTGTGGCAAAGCGCAAGGTCGTGGCGGCGCCATCGCCGAACGGGCCGTCCAGCGTGACCGGCACCGGCTTGGCCAGCGAGCGCACCTTGGCGGTCAGCGGCGTGCCATCGGTCGGCAGGGCGCCGATGCGGTTGGTTTCAATGACGCGCGCCGCGGCCACGCCCAGCAACTGGCGCGGCCCCACCAGCACGCGGGCGTTGGCCGCGTCCAGGCCCACGACATAGAGCGGCTCAGGCTGGCCACCGATTTCCAGGCCACGCCGCTGGCCCACGGTATAGTGGATCACGCCCTGGTGCTGGCCCAGCACGGCGCCGCTCTGGGCATGGACGATCGTGCCGGGGCGCCCGCCTTCGGGGCGAACGCTGCGCACGATCTTGGCGTAATCGCCATCGGGCACGAAGCAGATGTCCTGGCTGTCGGGCTTGGCGGCAACCGCCAGGCCCATCGCCTGGGCCAGGGCGCGCACCTGCGGCTTGGGCAGGCCACCCAGCGGGAAGCGCAGGAAATCGAGCTGTTCCTGCGTCGTGCCATAAAGAAAATAGCTCTGGTCGCGAGCGGGATCGGCGGCGCGGTGCAACTGCGCACCATCGGGCGTCGCCACTCGGCGAACATAGTGCCCGGTCGCCAGGCAATCGGCGCCCAGTTCGCGCGCCATGGCCAGAAGATCGGTGAACTTGGGCCCCATGTTGCAGCGGATACAGGGAATCGGCGTGCGGCCGGCGAGGTAATCGTCGGCAAAGCGCTCGACCACGTCTTCGCGGAAACGCGATTCGTGATCGAACACATAGTGGGCAATACCCAGGCGATCGGCCACGGCGCGGGCATCGCGGATATCATCGCCGGCGCAACAGGCGCCCTTGCGCCCAGTGGCGGCGCCGTAATCGTAAAGTTGCAGCGTGATACCAATGACTTCGGCGCCGCTGGCAGCCGCCAGCCCGGCCACTACCGAGCTGTCCACCCCGCCCGACATGGCCACCACGATGCGCCGCGCGCTGGCCGGGGCGGCCAGATCGAACAGGGGCAATGGATCGGCCAGGCCGGTAAAATCAGGCACCAGTTTGGGGATCGCGGAAGGGGGGATGCAATGCGACATGGCCCGCCCATAGGCGCTTTTCCCACGGTTTTCAGCGCAAAAATGGCACGGAACGGGCGGGGTGCGCTGGCCATGTGGTTAATTTTTTGTAAAGGGCGGTTTTACACTCCCTTATCCCTATCGGGCTACTGTCAGCCCCATGGATTTGGGTTTTGAAGATCTGCGCGGCCTGGTGGGCGCCGAATCGGCAGGGGTGCTGCGCCAGCTGCACTGGGCCGAATTCTGTGCCCGGCTGGAAGCCGCACAGGACCTGCGGCGGGTGTCGCAGGATTCCGTACTGGCGATGCCGGGCGGAACGGGCCTTGGCAGCTTCCATCGGGTCGCAGCCTGGATGTTGCACAAGGCAGGTGAACACACGGCAGGTCATGAAGATCTCGTTAACCCAAACTCTTCAGTGAATGGCAAAATGGAGGGAAGCACAACGGTGATGAAGCCAAACAGGCCGTCCCCCCCGCCGAAAGGCTCAGCTGACCGACGAGAAGTGCCATGATCGAAAATCAGAAAATCAGGCCGGCGCAGGTTATTGGTCCCTTGGGTGAACCGCTGACGCTGGATAACCTGCCCCCCGCCAACACCACCCGCTGGGTGGTGCGCCGCAAGGCCGAAGTGGTCGCTGCGGTCAACGGTGGGTTGCTGACCATTGATGAGGCGTGCGAACGCTATGGCCTCACCCTCGAAGAATTCGCCTCGTGGCAGCGCGCGGTGGATCGCTCGGGGATGCAGGGCCTGCGGGTCACGCGTATCCAGCACTATCGCGACCTTTACGAGCGCCAGCTCAAGTATTGATCACGCGCTGGCTTGCCGGCCCGGTGCATTGCGCCGGGGCTGGCGGCCCGCGTCACACCGCCATCCACGGTGCGGCCGTCCGGGGCAACCCGGGCGGCCGTTTTGGCGTCTCGGCCCCGCAGCGGTGGGTTCGTTGCCGAGGCGAAGCGCAAATGCTTCGGTTATGACGTTGTTTGTCGAGCCGTGATTGCAACTGGTCGTTGCGCCCGCTAAAAGCTGCGTAAATGCTGGCAAGGTAAGGAACCTTCGGAACGTGGCGCTTGATGCGCGGCGCTTGGCGAAGGCGGGGGCCATGCCGGCGACCGGCGTTACCGGCGGCTGGCCCATGCCGGTGGCCGGCCGCGATGACAGGCAGCCGGGCAACCGGCCGCCACGTTAGACCGACGTTGGGAACACATCGCCCGGCCTGTCGCTGCGCATGGCGCAAGGATGGGGCGGGCAAAGGGGATCGTGGCCCGGGCTGCGTGGTGCCGTATGGTACGCGCTTGCCGGTTGGGCTGGGGAGGCAATTCTGCTGGACAAGACGCAAGACATGAGCAGCCTGGCCGATGTGCCGGCAACCGGTGGCAATCGGCGGCGTGCCTTTGCCATCGGCGCGGGGCTGGTCGTGCTGCTGGCTCTCGCCTGGTGGCTGATGCACCGCGATGCCGGCGGGCCCAAGGCGCCCGATGCCGCCACCCAGGCTCAGACCGTTACGGTGGTGGCGCCGGGCCAGCAGACCGTTGACGCCACCGTGGTGGCCAGCGGCGTGATTGCCGCCAAGCGCGAAATGCCCGTGGGCATTGCCGGCGAAGGCGGTATCGTGCGCAGCGTGCTGGTCGATGCCGGAACCTGGGTTCATGCCGGGCAGGTATTGGCCGTGGTCGATCGTTCGGTCCAGGTGCAGCAGGTGGCCAGCCAGGCCGCTGGGGTGCAGGTGCAGGAAGCCAACGCCCGCATTGCCCAGAGCAACCTTGATCGCGCGCTCAAGCTGGTGGCCAAGGGCTTTATCTCCAAGGCCGATATCGATCAGCTGACCGCCACGCGCGATGCCGCCGTGGCGCAGGTGCGCGTGGCCCGCGCCACGCTGGGCCAGCTGCGCGCCAGCACGGCGCGGCTCAACATCGTGGCCCCGGCCGATGGCTTGGTGCTGACCCGCGCGGTAGAGCCCGGCCAGATCGTCAGCGCGGGCAGCGGCACGCTGTTCCGCATGGCCAAGGATGGCGAACTGGAAATGCAGGCACGCCTTGCCGAAGTGGATCTGGCGCGTATGCACGTGGGCGTGACCGCCCAGATCACCCCGGTCGGCACGGCGCAAAGCTTTACCGGCACGGTGTGGCAAGTGGCGCCGACGATCGATCCGACCACGCGCGAGGGGATTGCCCGCATCGCGCTGCGCTATGATCCGGCGCTGCGTCCGGGCGGCTTTGCCAGCGCCACGATCCGCAGCGGCGTCACCACGGCGCCGGTCCTGCCCGAAACCGCCATTCTCAGCGATGAAAACGGCAGCTTCGTCTATATCCTCGATGGCGCCAACAAGGTGACGCGCCGCGCGGTGAAGATCGGTGACGTCACCGCGCACGGGATCGTCGTGCGCGAAGGTCTCTCGGGCAACGAGCGCGTGGTGCTGCGCGCGGGTGGCTTCCTCAATCCCGGCGATACGGTCCGGCCGGTCACGGCCGGCACTGCCGCCGCGGCGCACTGATCGACCACCCGTGATCGGACCAGGGAAACGGCCATGAACTTTCGCAATCTCTCGGCCTGGTCCATCCGCAACCCGGTCGTTCCCATCGTCCTGTTCCTGGGGCTGACCCTGGCGGGCCTGGTCTCCTTCATGCTGATGAAGGTGCAGGACCAGCCCGATATCGAGTTTCCGCTGGTGATCGTGCAGATCAGCCAGCCCGGCGCCGCGCCCACCGAAATCGAAACCCAGATCACGCAGCGGGTGGAAAGCGCCGTGCGCACTATCGCCGGGGTCGACACGATCACCTCCACCGCCTCGGAAGGCTCCAGCCAGACGATGGTGCAGTTCAAGATCGGCACCGACATCTATGGCGCGGTCGCCGAAGTGAAGAACGCGGTGGACCAGGTGCGTGGCGACCTGCCCGACGGCATCCTGGAACCGCAGGTATTCAAGGCCGAAACCTCGTCCGATCCCATCGCCTATTGGGCGGTTTCGGCCGACGACATGACGATCGAGCAGTTGTCGTGGTTCGTCGACGATACCGTGGCCAAGCGCCTGCTGGCGGTGCCCGGCATGGCCGAGGTGCACCGGGCCGGCGGCGTGACCCGTGAAATCGCCGTGACGCTCGATCCCATGCGCATGAAGTCGTTCGGCGTGACCGCGATGCAGGTCAACAATGCGCTGCGCCAGGTCAATCTCAACGCCGCGGGCGGCAAGGCCGAAGTGGCCGGTGCGCGCCAGTCGGTGCGCGTGCTGGGCAATGCGCGCTCTGCCTTCGATCTGGGGCAGACGCAGATTTCCGTGGCGGCCGGCCGGGTGATCCGCCTGTCCGATGTCGCCGACGTGCGCGACAGCTTCAGCGAAATCACCTCGATCGCCAAGTTCAACGGCAAGCCGGTCGTCACGTTCAGCATTGCCCGTGCCCGCGGCGAATCCGATGTCAGCGTCTATGATGACACGGTCAAGGAACTGGCCAAGATCTCGGCCGAGCAGGGCCACAAGATCCGCTTCACCCAGCTGTTCACCAGCGTGAACTACACCAAGCAGCAGTACCACACCTCGATGTCCTCGATGGTCGAAGGCGCGGTGCTGGCGGTGATCGTGGTGTTCTTCTTCCTGCGCGACTGGCGGGCTACGTTCGTGTCGGCCATCGCCATTCCGCTCTCGGCCATTCCCACGTTCGCCGTGATGCATCTCATGGGCTTTACGCTCAACACCATGTCGCTGCTTGCGCTGGGCCTGGTGGCGGGCGTGCTGGTGGACGATGCGATCGTGGAAATCGAGAACATCGTGCGGCATATCCGCATGGGCAAGACCCCGTTCCAGGCCGCGATCGACGCCGCCGACGAAATCGGCCTGGCGGTGGTGGCGACCACCTTCTCGATCGTGGCGGTATTCCTTCCCGTGGGCCTGATGCCGGGCATCTCGGGCCAGTTCTTCAAGAACTTTGGCCTCACCGTGGTGGTGGCAGTGCTATTCTCGCTGCTGGTGGCGCGCATGATCACGCCGATGGTCGCGGCCTATTTCCTCAAGCGTGACCAGCGCGACATTCCCCATGGCGAAGGCCCGTGGATGGACCGTTACATGGCGGTGCTGCGCTGGTCGCTCGATACCACGCGTGCGGCCGCCTATCGCGCGCTGCATCCGCGCCGCCGGGTGCGGGCGCGGCTGCGCGATCATCGCCTGTGGATGATGGGCATCGGCCTTGGCGCGCTACTGCTGACGGGCGCGATGTTCGTGGTCATCCCCACGCAGTTCTTCCCCGATACCGATAGCGATTTCTCGCAGATCAACGTGGAAATGGTGCCCGGCACCACGATCGACCAGACGGCCGCCAAGGTGGACGAGGTGTACAACCTGATCCGCAACGAGCCCGAGATCGAAGTGGCGCTGGAGCGGATCACCGAGGGCAGCGGGCGCATCATCATGACGCTGCGCAAGGACCGCCCGCGCACCAGCCTGCAGTTCCAGCGCGAACTGACCCCGCGCCTGCAGCAGATCGCCGATGCCCGCGTCACGTTCCAAAGCCAGAATGGCGGCGGCGGTGGCGGCTCGGGCCGGCCGATCAGCGTGATGCTCTCGGGCTCTGATCCCGATCTCCTGCAGCGCACCGCGCAAACCCTGGTGCAGCAGATGAGCGGGCTCAAGCAACTGGTGGCACCGCGCATCAGCGCCGACTTGCGCCGCCCCGAAATCGTCATCACCCCGCATCTTGATCTGGCCGCCTCGCTCGGCGTGACGACCCAGGCACTCAGCCAGACGATCCGCATCGCCACGCAGGGCGAAATCGACATGAACAGCGCCAAGTTCTCGCTGTCCGATCGCCAGGTGCCGATCCGGGTCAAGCTGCCGCTCGATTCCCGCCGCGATCTGTCGACCATCGAAAACCTGCCGGTGCAGACCGCGATGGGCACGTCGGTGCCGCTGGCGCGCGTTGCCAGCATCGGCTTTGGCTCGGGCCCGACGACGATCCAGCGCTACAACCAGAACCACCGTATCTTCGTGGGCGCCGATCTGCCGCCCGGCGTGGTCAAGGGCACGGCGATGGATGCCATTGCCAAGCTGCCGATCATGCAGAACCTGCCCACCGGCGTGTCCAACGCCCCGGCCGGGGAAGACCGCTGGCAGCAGGAAATGCTCACCAACTTCTTCATCGCGCTCGCCACCGGCGTGCTGCTGGTGTTCTCGGTGCTGGTGCTGCTCTATCACCGCTTCGTCTCGCCGCTGGTCAACATGGGCTCGCTGTTCCTGGCGCCGCTGGGTGGGCTGATGCTGCTGGGCCTGGTTGGCCAGGCGTTGAGCCTGCCGGTGTTCATTGGCGTGCTGATGCTGTTCGGCATCGTCGCCAAGAACTCGATCCTGCTGATCGACTTTGCGATCGAGGAAATGTCGACCGGCAAGGGCAAGCTGGAGGCGATTACCGAGGCCGGGCACAAGCGCGCGCAACCAATCATCATGACCACCGTGGCGATGATCGCCGGCATGGTGCCCACTGCCATTTCGGTGGGCGGTGACGCGGGCTGGCGCGCGCCAATGGGCACGGTGGTGATCGGCGGCCTCACGCTCTCCACCCTGCTCACGCTGCTGATCGTGCCGGCCGGTTTCAGCCTGGCTGACGGCTTTGAAAAGCGGCTGGGACCTTGGCTTGCCCGCGTGTTCCTGGCCGCCCAGCCGCGTCCTGCGGCGCCTGGCGCAACGGACCCGCGCGGCCCTGCCACCGGCCCTGCAACCGGGAACCACACCGCGCATGAGGCATTCCCGGCGGAGTGACCATCACTCCCCGCCGTCTGGCCCGCGCTGCAAGGCCCCTGATCCAGCCCGTTGACCGGGCGCGCACCACGCGCCTTGTCGCCACCGGCCTGCTGGTGGTGATGGCCGGGCTGTTTGCCCTGGCGCGCACCATGC
>NZ_KE148426.1:0-7567 GCF_000410615.1 Novosphingobium sp. B-7
CGCCGCCTGGCGACGCTGGACCAGGGGCGCGTCGAAGGGCTGACCGGGTGGAGCGACTGGGTCATGCTGCGCGGTGCCGCGCGCGGGCAGGGATTGCGCCCCACGGCCGAGCGCGCGGTGGCTGCGCCGCTTTCGGGCAAGCGGCACCTGTTCCGCTGGAGCATGGCAGCACGGAGTTGATCTGCCCTTTGAGGCAGCAAACGTGAAACGCACGCAGATGGCGGCTTGACCGCCGGTAATCCGCATTTAGTATGCAACACTAACAAATACCGGGGTAACCGGAATCGGGAGAGTCGATGCCATAGCCGCGTGTTCGCCTGTGGTTTTTGCCCGCCAGCCTGGCGCTTCCCGGTTCCGCCGATATGCGGATGAGGAGAAGCCATGCGTGCGATTGATTACTTCGACCGGGGCCATGACCGCGATCCCGCGCGGCTGGCAGTTGTCGATACGCAAACCGGCCTGAAGCTGACCTTTGCCCAAACCAAGGAATTGAGCGAGCAGATCGCCGCCGCGCTGCAACGCCATGGCTTTGAAAATCAGGACCTGCTGGGCCTCTATGGCCCCAACGATGGCATGCTGCTGGTGGTGCTGCTGGCGATGTGGCGCGCCAATGGCAAGTGGATTCCGGTCAACACCCGCAATGCCATCGATGCCAATGCCGCCTATATCAACTATGTGCGCTGCAAGTGGCTGGTCTATCATTCCAGCAAGGCCGATGAAGTGGCGCAGCTGAAGGCGCTATGCCCGGTGATGCAGCATTTTGTCTGCCTCGATCGGCGCATGGGCGATGATCCCAGCCTGGAGGAATTCATCGCCGGGGTGACCGCGCAGGATTTCGTCGAGCCCGAGATCGACGCGTTCGGCAACCTGTTCGATCTGGTCGGCATTTTTCCCACTGGCGGCACCACCGGCCCATCGAAGGGTGCCAATGTCACCAACCTGGGCTGGGGCACGATGATCGAGACCGCGGCCGATGCCATGGGCGGGCGCACGGCCGATCCTGTGGCGCTGGTGTCTGCCCCGATCACCCACGCCGCCGGGCCGATTTCTCTGTCCACGCTCAGCCTCGGCGCGACGCAGGTGATCCTGCCCGGCTTCGATGCCGAGGCCGTGCTCGCTGCGATCGAGGAGCACAAGGTCACCCACATGTACCTGCCGCCCACGGCGCTGTACCAGCTCATGGCCTCGCCGCAGATCGGCGCACATGATTATTCCAGCCTGAAGATCTTCATCCTGGTGGGGTCGCCCTGCTCGCCCGAAAAGCTGCGCCAGGCGGTGGAGATTTTCGGCCCGTGCATGTGCCAGGCCTATGGCCAGGTGGAATGCCCGATGATCGTGGCCTGGTTCCCGCCCGAAGACGTCGCCCGCTTTGCCCGGGAGGCGCCCGAAAAGCTGGCCGCCTGCGGCAAGCCGACCCGCTCGATCAAGGTGGCGCTGCTCGATGACGATGGCCAGCAGGTCGCCTTGGGCGAGGCTGGCGAAATTTGCGTGCGGGGCGCGCTGGTGACGCACAGCTATTTCGAAAAGCCCGAGGAAACCGCCGAAATCCGCAAGTTCGGCTGGCACCACACCGGTGACGTGGGCAAGCTCGATCAGGACGGCTACCTCTATATCGTCGACCGCAAGAAGGACATGGTGGTTTCCGGCGGGTTCAACGTCTTCACCGCCGAAGTCGAGGCGGCCGTAACCGAACTGCCCCAGGTGCGCGAGGCCTGCGTGTTTGGCATCCCGCACGAAAAGTGGGGCGAGCAGGTCCATGCCGTGGTCGTGGCCCAAGGGGTGAGCGAGGCGGACATCATCAGCTTTGCCAAGGCGCGCCTTGGCGGGGTGAAGGCGCCCAAGTCGGTGGAGTTTGTCGACGCCATTCCCCGCACGGCGGCCGGCAAGATGGACAAGAAGGCCCTGCGCACGAAATACTGGGGCAATGCCCAGCGCATGGTGAACTGAACACCGTGAACTGACCTGAAAAATCAGGCGCAAGAACGACGTGACATGGAGAGAGTGATGCGGAACGGGTTCGTGGCTGGGTTGGGCCTCGCATCGCTGGCGGCGCTGGCGCTGGCAGGGTGTGGCAAGGCGGTGGGTGATGCGCCGGCGGGTGCGGCGACAAGCGGGGTGACCGATGCCCTGATTGCCGCGGCCCCGCAGGATGAATGGCTCAGCTACGGGCGCGATTATGGCGAGCAGCGCTTCTCGCCGCTCGACAAGATCAACACTGGCAACGTCGGGCAACTGGGCCTGGCCTGGTCGGTCGATCTCGATACCGCGCGCGGCCAGGAAGCCACGCCGCTGATGCACGATGGCGTGCTCTACACCACCACCGCCTGGTCGATGGTCAAGGCCTATGACGCGCGCACCGGCAAGGTGATCTGGCAATACGATCCCAAGGTGCCGCGCGAAACCCTGGTGTCTGCCTGCTGCGACGCGGTCAACCGCGGGGCGGCGCTCTATGGCGACAAGATCTATGTCGGTACGCTAGATGGGCGGCTGATCGCACTCGACCAGAAGACCGGCCATGTCGTGTTCGACAAGGTCGTCGTGCCCGATCCCAAGAACTATGCCATCACCGGCGCGCCGCGCGTGGTGAAGGGGCGCATCGTCATCGGTTCGGGCGGCGGGGAATACCGCGCGCGTGGCTATATCGCGGCTTATGACGCGCAGACCGGCGCGCAGGTGTGGAAGTTCAACACCGTGCCGGGCAACCCCAAGGACGGGTTCGAGAACAAGGCGATGGAAGCCGCCGCCAAGACCTGGACTGGCGACTGGTGGACGCTGGGCGGTGGCGGCACGGTGTGGGATTCGATCACCTATGATCCCAAGACCAACCTGATCCTGTTCGGCACCGGCAATGCCGAGCCGTGGAACCCGGCGCCCGCCGGGCGCAGCGGGGATTCGCTCTACACCTCGTCGATCGTGGCGGTGAATGCCGATACCGGTGCCTATGCCTGGCACTATCAGGAAACGCCCGAGGACCGCTGGGATTTCGATTCCGACGCGCAGATCACGCTGGCCGACGTGACGATCGACGGCAAGCCGCGCCACGTCGCGCTGCATGCGCCCAAGAACGGCCATGTCTATGTGCTCGATGCGCAGACCGGGCAGTTCCTGTCGGCGACGCCCTTCGTGCCGGTGAACTGGAACACCGGGATCGATCCCAAGACCGGCCGGCCGACGATCAACCCCGAGGCGCGCTATGAGAAGACCGGCAAGCCGTTCATCGGCCTGCCGGGTGCGGGCGGGGCCCATTCGTGGCAGCCGCAAAGCTTCAGCCCCAAGACCAACCTCTTGTATATTCCGGCCAACGTTGCCGGTTTCCCCTATTTCGCGGCCAAGGACTGGAAACCCAGTGGCATGGGCTTCCAGACCGGGATCGACGGTTACACCACGTCGATGCCGGCCGATCCCAAGGTGCAGGCCGGTGCGCTGGCCGGCACGACCGGTGCGCTGATCGCGTGGGACGTGGCCAATCGCAAGGTGGCCTGGCGGGTGGACCAGGTTTCGCCATGGAACGGCGGCATCCTGTCGACCGCCGGCAACCTCGTGTTCCAGGGCAATGCCCAGGGGCAGTTCGTCGCCTATAGCGCCGACAAGGGCCACAAGCTGTGGTCATTCCCGGCGCAGAGCGGCATCGTTGCCGCGCCGATGACCTATGCCATCGGCGGCGAGCAATATGTGGCGGTGATGGTCGGCTGGGGCGGCGTGTGGGACGTGGCCACCGGCATTCTCGCGCATAAGGGTGGGGCATCGCGCAACATCAGCCGCCTGATGGTGTTCAAGCTGGGCGCCAAGGGGCAATTGCCGCCGCCGCCACCCAGCAATGCCGGCCCGCTCGATCCGCCGCCGCTGACCGGCACGCCCGAGCAGGTCGCCCATGGCGGCATGCTCTATGGCCGCTATTGCAACGTCTGCCATGGCGACGCTGCGGTGGCCGGTGGGGTGAACCCGGATCTGCGCCATTCGGGTGCGATCGGTTCGGCCGAGGGCATCAAGATGGTCGTGCTCGATGGCGCGCTGCACGAGGCCGGAATGGTCTCGTTCAAGAGCGTGCTGACCGCCGACGATGCCGAGGCGATCCGCCAGTACCTGATCGCGCGCGCCAACCAGGACAAGGCGCTGGAGGCCAAGACTGGCCAGCGCATCGGCAAGGGTACGGCGCGCAATTGACGCGCGCTTGGTCCGGTGAAAATGTTATGATACATTACAAATAATGGAGAGGAGTCGGCCATGAACGAGATGACGACGATTTCGCGCGAGCAGCGCGCCTATTCCCCGCAAGCGTCGGCCTTTCTGGCGCGCAAGCCGCAGCTGTTCATCAACAACGAATGGGTGGACAGCAGCCACGATGCCGTGATCGAGGTGGAAGACCCGTCGAGCGGCAAGATCGTGGGCCACGTGGTCGATGCATCGGACAAGGATGTGGATCGCGCCGTGGCCGCCGCGCGCGCCGCGTTCGATGATGGCCGCTGGTCTGGCCTGCCGCCGATGGTGCGCGATCGCACCATGAACCGCCTGGCCGATCTGCTCGAAGCCAATGCCGATCTCTTTGCCGAACTCGAAGCGATCGACAACGGCAAGCCCAAGACCATGGCCGGCGCCATCGATATTCCCGGTGCGATCAGCCAGTTGCGCTTCATGGCCGGCTGGGCCAGCAAGATTTCGGGCGAAACCACGCAGCCCTATACCATGCCCGGCGGGCAGGTGTTCAGCTATACCGTGCGCGAGCCGGTGGGCGTGTGCGCGCAGATCGTGCCGTGGAACTTCCCGCTGCTGATGGCTTCGCTCAAGATCGCGCCGGCCCTGGCGGCGGGCTGCACCCTGGTATTGAAGCCGGCCGAGCAGACCTCGCTCACCGCGCTCAAGCTGGCTGATCTGGTGGTGGAAGCCGGTTTCCCCGCCGGCGTCATCAACATCATCACCGGCAATGGCCACACTGCTGGTGATCGCATGGTCAAGCACCCCGATGTCGACAAGGTGGCCTTCACCGGATCGACCGAGATCGGCAAGCTGATCAACCGCAATGCCACTGCCAGCATGAAGCGCGTGACGCTGGAACTGGGCGGCAAGAGCCCGGTGGTGGTGATGCCCGATGTCGACGTGGCGCAGGCAGCGCCGGGCGCGGCGGGTGCGATCTTCTTCAATTCGGGCCAGGTCTGCGTGGCGGGCTCGCGCCTGTTTGCGCACAAGTCGGTGTTCGACCAGGTTCTGGAAGGCATGGCCGCCACCGCCCCGTTCTGGAGCCCGCGCCCCAGCCTCGATCCCGAGGCGCACATGGGGCCGCTGGTCAGCAAGGAACAGCACGAGCGGGTGATGGGCTATATCGAAGCGGGCAAGCGCGATGGTGCCAGCGTGGTGATGGGTGGCGACGTGCCGGCCAGCGATGGCGGCTATTACGTCAACCCCACGATCCTGGCCAACGTGAACCCGCAGATGAGCGTGGTGCGCGAGGAAATCTTTGGCCCGGTCGTGGTGGCGCAGCGCTTTGAAGACCTGGATGAAGTGGCGCGCATGGCCAACGACACCTGCTTTGGCCTGGGCGCCGGCATCTGGACCAAGGATGTGGCAACGATGCACAAGCTGGCGGCCAAGATCAAATCGGGCACCGTCTGGGGCAACTGCCACGCCATGATCGATACCGCGCTGCCGTTCGGCGGCTACAAGGAATCGGGCCTGGGCCGCGAGCAGGGCCGCCAGGGCGTGGAAGCCTATCTCGAGACCAAGACCGTAATTATCCAGCTGTAAGGCGCTGATTTAAAGCGCGCCCTTTTCTCTTCGTCACCCCGGGCTAGACCCGGGGTCCCGCTTCTTCGTTCCGCAGTGCCGGATTAGGTGCCAAGCGGGACCCCGGATCAAGTCCGGGGTGACGAAAGATGAGGCGCACATCGCAAGGACTGCATTGATGCCCATAGACCTGTCCAAGATCACCGCCATCGACGTGCACGTGCACGCCGAAGTTTCGTGCCACGATCCCGAAGATCCGGTGATGGGCAAGTTTTTCGATGCGGCATCGAGCTATTTCAAGGCGCCGCGCGAGCGGCCCAAGATGCCCGAGATCGCGCAGATCTATCGCGACCAGAACATCGCGTTCTGCCTGTTCACGGTGGACTGCGAGAGCGGGATCGGCGCCAAGCGCGTGTCGAACTATGAAATCGCCGAATTTGCCGCGCAGAACGACGACGTGTGCATCCCCTTTGCCTCGATCGATCCGCACAAGGGCAAGTATGGCGCGCGCGAGGCGCGTGACCTGATCGAAAACTATGGCGTCAAGGGCTTCAAGTTTCACCATATCTGCCAGAACATCCATCCGGCCGAGCAGGTTGGCTATGCCATCTACGAGGTGATCAACCACTACAAGCTGCCGGCGATCTTCCACACCGGGCATTCCGGCATGGGCACCGGCATGCGCGGGGGCGGGGGCATCCGCCTGAAATACGGGCAGCCGATGCTGGTCGATGATGTGGCGGTGGATTTCCCCGACATGAAGATCATCCTGGCGCACCCCTCGTGGCCGTGGGTGGATGAAAGCCTGTCGATGGCGCTGCACAAGGACAACGTGTTCATCGACCTGTCGGGCTGGAGCCCCAAGTATTTCCAGCCGCAGATCATCCAGTATGCCAATACCCAGCTGCGCAAGAAGATGCTGTTCGGCAGCGATTTCCCGCTGATCCGGCCCGACAAGTGGCTCGACGCCGCGCGCCAGGTCGGCTTCCGCGACGATGTGCTGCCGGGCATCATGAAGGACAACGCCGTGCGGTTGCTGGGCCTGGAATGACCTCCGATCCGGCCGACATCCGCGCGTGGCAGCGGCTGGGGGCCGATGTCACCACGTCGGGCCGGCTGGAGCCGCGCGACGTGGCGCGGCTAGCCGGGCTGGGCGTGGCCCATGTGATCAACCTGGCGCTGGAAACCCACCCAGAGGCCCTGCCCGAAGAGGGCGCGCGGCTGGCGACGGCGGGCATCGGCTATACCCATATCCCCGTGCCGTTCGATGCGCCCGATGACGGGCATTTCGCCGCGTTCTGCGCAGCACTGGATGCAGCGCCGCGCCCGGTGCACGTGCATTGCATCATGAATTGGCGGGTGGCGGCGTTCTTCTATCGCTGGCACCGCGCGGTGGCCGGCATGGGCGAGGGGCAGGCGCGCGCGCTGATGGCCCGGCAATGGACGCCAGAAGGGTCTGACCGGCCCGAGGCGCAGGTCTGGGCCGCGTTCATCGCAGGCGGGCGGGCATGACGGATTTCGCCGGCCGCCATGTGGTGATCACCGGGGCTTCCAGCGGGATCGGCCGCGCGACGTCGCAGCGCGTGGTGGCCGGCGGCGGCACGGTAACCCTGATTGCCAGGCGCGCCGCCTTGCTGGAAGAGGCGGTGGCAGAATTGGGCGGCGCGGCCGGATGGGCAGTGGCAGACGTGGCTGACAAGCCGCAATTGCTGGCGGCGCTGGACGCGGCTGTGGCTGCGCGCGGCGCCATCGACGGCCTGTTCTGCAACGCCGGTATTGGCGGCACATTTGCGGCGGGGGAAGACTATGGCGACGCGGCGTTTGCGGCGGTCATGGCGGGGAATGTCAC
>NZ_KE148426.1:7577-21685 GCF_000410615.1 Novosphingobium sp. B-7
CGGCGGTATTCCACGCTATTGCCCATGTCGTTCCGGCGATGAAGCAGCGGCGGCGCGGCGCGATCCTGGTGACCGGCAGCCTGGCGAGCGAGCGCGGCATGGCGATGAACGCGGGCTATGTCGCGTCAAAGCACGCGGTGCTCGGCCTGTCGCGCGCGGTCGCGCTGGAACTGGCGCCGTTCGGCGTGCGCTGCAATTGCGTGGTGCCCGGTTTCATCGAAACCCCGATGCTCGATGCCCTGCCACCCGATGCCGCAACGGCGATGGCCGCCCGCGTGCCGCAGGGGCGCACCGGCAGTGCCGATGAACTGGCGCAGGTCGCCGCCTTTCTGCTGTCGGATGCCGCAGCCCATGTCACCGCGCAAAGCTGGGCCGTGGATGGCGGCCTTTTGGGAACCCTGTCGCTGTAACGGAGTGCGACCATGGCCTTGACCTATTACCACGCCGAACCCGTGGCGAACTCGCTCAAATCGATGATTCCGCTCAAGGAAAAGGGTCTGGGCTATACCAGCCGCTATGTCGATCTGCACAAGTTCGAACAGCACCAGCCGTGGTTCACCGCGATCAATCCCGAAGGACAGGTGCCCGTGCTCGATCACGATGGCACGATCATCACGCACACCACCGCGATCAACGAATACCTGGAAGATGCCTTCCCCGATGCCCAGCCGGCCGATGGCCCGTTGCGCCCGCGCGACCCCGTGGGCGCGGCGCGGATGCGCTATTGGAACAAGTTCGTTGACGAGCATGTGATGAACCACGTGTCGATGCATGGCTGGCACCGCATGGTCGGGATCATCGCGCGCAACATCGAGAATGGCGAATTCGAAAAGCTGCTGGAAAATATCCCGCTGCCCGACCAGCGCAAGAAATGGGCGACGGCGCGATCGGGCTTTTCCGAAAGCGACCTGGCCCATGCCCTGGACAAGATCACCTATGCGGTGGACAAGGTGGAACGCCAGCTGGGCGAAACCGCCTGGCTCGCCGGGGACAGCTATACGCTTGCCGACATCAACTTTTATGCCCATTGCGGGATGATGGTGGAGCGGATGTTCCCCGAACTGGATATCGCCGTGCGCGCGCCGCGCCTGGTGGCCTGGCGCGATCGCATGACCGCACGGCCCGCCGTGGCCGCTGCGCTGGCGGGCGAGGATCGCACCGCGCCCGGCCTGCGCACCTGGACCGGGCACGCGCGTTAAAAGAGGATTGCAGGAAAATGGCCGGTTTCGTTCTGATCCATGGTTCGTGGCATGGTGGCTGGTGCTTTGACACCGTGGCCGCGATCCTGGCCGCGCGCGGGCATACCGTGGTGGCGCCGACGCTGCCCGGCATGGGGGGCACGGCCGAGGAAATGGCGGCGGTGACACTGGAGGACTGGGGCGATTTTGCCGCGCAGCATTGCGCCGATCTCAAGGCCCGGCTGGGTGGCGCGCCGGTGGTTCTGGGCGGGCACAGCCGTGGCGGCCTGGTGGTGAGCACGGCGGCCGAACGCCATCCCGAGGCGATGGACAGCCTGGCCTATATCTGCGCGATGATGCTGCCCGCTGGCCTGTCGCGCGCGGAATTCAAGGAGATCGTTGGCCCCAATGCGCCGTTCGAGGCGATCATCAAGCCCCTGCATGGCAGCATTGCCACGGTGATCGATCCACTCGACGGGGCAGGCGATGTGTTTGCCCAGCTTTCCCCGCCTGACGCGGTGGCCGCCGTTCTGCCCCGCCTGATGGCCGAGCCAAGCGAGCCCCGCCGGCAGAAGATCGTCGTCACGCCCGAGCGTTGGGGCAGCAAGCCGCGCACTTATGTGGAATGCACGCAGGATCGCACGATCCCGATCGACAGCCAGCGCCGCATGATCGCCATGTCGCCCGGTGCGCAGGTCATCACGCTGGAGGCGGACCACAGCCCCTACCTGTCGATGCCAGAGGCCCTGGCCGACGCGCTCGAAGCGGCGATCTGATCCTCCCCGTATCGGGGAGGGGGACCGCGCGAAGCGTGGTGGTGGGGATTGGCCACTGAAGCGGCGTTCAAGGTAGAAACGCCCCTCCACCAGCCTGCGGCTGGTCCCCCTCCCCGTGTCGGGGAGGATTAATCGGCGAAGAAGTTCAATTCCAGCAGCACGTTGTTGGGATCGGCCACGAAAATCTGGCGCAGGCCGATCGCCGCGACGAAGTTGGTCTTGGCCTCCAGCCCCATGGCCGCGATCCGCGCGCTGACGGTGTCATGCCCGGAACAGTTGAGCGCGACATGGTGGATCGCGCCGGTCACCCGGCCCGGCTCCACCGCGCGGTCATAGGTGCGCGGGCAATCGGTGCTGTTGATGTGCAGCACGGCCCGCCCGCCCTTGTCATAGAGCCACTGCGCGTTTTTCGGGGTCAAGGGCGGGGGCGCGTCGCGCTGCTCAAGCCCGAGCAGCGCGACGTAGAAAGCGCAGGTTTCGCCCAGGCGGTCGGTGATGATGTTCACATGATCGAGGGCGTTGACCTGCATCTTGCTTCCTTTCCCGTCAGCTTTTGAACACGACCGTCTTGTTGCCGTTGAGCAGCGCGCGGTCTTCCAGGTGCAGCCGCACGGCTTCGGCCAGCACGCGGCGTTCGATATCGCGGCCCTTGCGCACCAGATCATCTGGCCGATCGGCATGAGTCACGGTTTCCACATCCTGATGGATGATCGGGCCTTCGTCGAGGTCTGCCGTCACATAATGCCCGGTCGCGCCGATCATCTTCACGCCGCGTGCGTGGGCCTGGTGATAGGGCTTGGCGCCCTTGAAGCTGGGCAGGAACGAGTGGTGGATGTTGATGCAGCGGCCCGACAGGAACTTGGCCAGGTCATCCGACAGGATCTGCATGTAGCGGGCGAGCACCACCAGTTCGGCGCCGGTTTCGGTGACGATGCGCTTCACTTCCGCTTCCTGCTGCGGCTTGGTGTCCTTGGTGATCGGCAGGTGGTAATAGGGGATGTCGCCGATCAGCGAGATCGACAGCGCTTCCTTGGGATGGTTGCCCAGGATGGCGACCACTTCCATCGGCAGTTCGCCGATTCGCGCGCGATAGAGCAGATCGCCCAGGCAGTGGTCGAACTTGGACACCATCATCACCACGCGGCGCTTTTGCGCGGTGTCGCGCAGGTTCCAGTCCATGCCATATTGCTGCGCCACCGGGGTGAGGGCATCGCGCAGCATTTGCGCGCTCTTTTCGCCGGGATCGAACACCACACGCATGAAAAAGCGCCCGGATTCAAGGTCGTCGAACTGCTGCGCCTCCAGCACGTTGGCGCCCTGTTCGAACAGGGTGCCCGATACGCGGGCAACGATCCCCGGCACGTCGGTGCAGGAAATGGTGAGAATCAGCGGTGCGGCCATGGTCAGTGTCTCTCCCGTCGTTGTCTCGCGCCGGCCTGTCGATTTTGCCATTGCGAATCTGATTTGATATTGTATGTGTTGCATACAAATTTCAACCAAGCATTTTTAGTCGGGAGAAGATTGCATGGCCGCGACCAACCTTGACCAGCTGCTGCAGCAAAATGGCGACATCGTCGGCATGCTGCGCAACTCGCAGCTGGGTGCCTATGTCTATCCGGTGGTGGCACCGGAATTTTCCAACTGGCGTTCGGAACAGTGGGCCTGGCAGCACTCGGCGGTGCTGTTCGACCAGTCGCACCACATGGTGAACCTCTACATTCGCGGCAAGGACGCGCTCAAGCTGCTGTCCGACACCATGATCAACAGCCCCAAGGGCTGGGCGGTGAACAAGGCCAAGCAGTATGTGCCCACCACCCCCTATGGCCACGTGATCGGTGACGGCATCATCTTCTGGGAAGAAGAAGAAAGCTTCACCTATGTCGGCCGTGCGCCGGCTTCGAACTGGCTGCGCTATCACGCTGCCACCGGTGGCTATGACGTGGAAATCGAGCTGGACGACCGCTCGCCGATGCGCCTGATGGGCAAGCCGGCCAAGCGCAAGGAATGGCGCTTCCAGATCCAGGGCCCCAATGCCTGGGCCGTGATCGAAAAGCTGCACGGCGGCCCGCTCGAACAGCTCAAGTTCTTCAACATGAGCACGATGAACATCGCCGGCAAGATCGTGCGCACGCTGCGCCACGGCATGTCGGGCGCGCCGGGCCTGGAAATCTGGGGCCCCTATGAAGAGCAGGACGAAATCCGCGCCGCCATTCTCGAAGCCGGCAAGGAATTCGGCCTGATTGCGTGCGGCAGCCGCGCCTATCCGTCGAACACGCTGGAATCGGGCTGGATCCCCTCGCCGCTGCCCGCCATCTACACCGGCGAAAAGCTCAAGGGTTTCCGCGAATGGCTGGGTGCCGACAGCTATGAAGCCACCGGCTCGATCGGCGGTTCGTTCGTGTCGGACAACATCGAGGACTATTACCTCAACCCGTGGGAACTGGGCTATGGCTCGTTCGTGAAGTTCGACCATGAGTTCCATGGGCGTGAAGCGCTGCAGGCGCTGAACCCGGCCGAACAGCGCAAGAAGGTCACGCTGGCCTGGCATCCCGAAGACATGGCCAAGATCATGGCTTCGCTGTTCAACCCCGATGGTGACCAGTACAAGTTCTTCGACGTGCCGCTCGCCAACTATGCCTCGTCGAACTATGACCGCGTGGTCGATGCCGGCGGCAAGACCGTGGGCCTGTCGATGTTCACCGGCTATTCCTACAACGAAAAGCAGGCGCTGAGCCTCGCCACGATCGATCCGGAAATCCCGGTCGGCACCGAAGTGCGCGTGGTGTGGGGCGAAGAAAACGGCGGCACCAAGAAGACCACCGTTGAACCGCACAAGCAGCTGGAAGTGCGCGCGATCGTATCGCCCGTGCCGTACAGCCGCGTGGCCCGCGAAGCCTACGCCGAAGGCTGGCGCACCGGTCGCTGAGGCCCAGCCGCCATTGCGCCCATACCGGCCTGCGAACGGCACTGTTTCGCGCTTCCGGTGCTCACGTACCTAAAGTACGCTGCGCTCCGGCTCGCGAAACAGCACCATTCTCGGCTCGGTCTGGCCACAATGGCGACCGGACCTCGTCACCGCTCTCTCCCTGCCGCTTGGCGGGGAGGGGCACTACCCCAAGCATAACAACACGAATGGGCGAGGGATCAGAGGATGGCATACGCACAGATTCATCCCAATTGGGACAAGGAACCCGCCGGCATCACCGACGGCTATTCGCTGGAAATGACCGCCAAGGACATTGCCTCCCTGCGCGAGGCGGCGCCTCTGATCCCCCCTGAAACGCCCGTTGCCGTCACCTATCTGCCGGGCGAGGAAGCCCAGGCCCGCATTGCCGCCACCGTGGCCGTGCGCGAGCTGGGCTTTGAACCGATGCCGCATTTTTCGGCGCGGCGGATCATCGACGTGCCCGAATTCGAAGCCTATCTCCAGGCCGTGGTGGAACAGGCCGGCGTGCGCCGCTGCTTCATCGTGGCCGGTGATCCGGCAGAGCCGCAGGGGCCGTTCTTCGACAGCTCTGCGCTGATCGCCACTGGCGCGTTCGAACGCGCCGGGATCACCGCGATCGGCATCGGCGGCCACCCCGATGGCCACCCCAACATGACCGAGGCGGAATGCTGGGCCGTGCTGGACAAGAAGGTGGCCGAAATCACGGCGCGCGGCATGGCGCCGCTGATCGTCACCCAGTTCGGGTTCGATGCCGATTCCTTCCTGGTCTGGCTGGAAAAGCTGCGCGCGCGTGGCATCGATGCGCCGGTGCGGATCGGCGTGCCGGGCCCTGCCGGGATCAAGCGCCTGCTGGGCTTTGCCGCCCGCTGTGGCGTGGGTGCCTCGGCCAGCGTGATGAAGAAGTACGGCATTTCGCTGGGCAATCTGCTCGGCAGCGCCGGGCCAGACAAGCTGGTCGATGCCTTTGCCAGTGGCCTGGGGCCGCAGCATGGCCGCGTGCGGCTGCATTTCTATCCGTTCGGTGGCCTCGCCAAGACCGTGGAATGGATCGAGGACTATCGCCGCCGTCATCCCGCCTGAAAGGCACCGATCATGACCGATTATGTACTGGTGCATGGCGCCTGGTGCGGCGCGTGGTGTTATGATCGGCTGGCGGGTGAACTGCGCGCCGCCGGCCACCGCGTGGTGGCGGTCGATCTGCCGGGGCTGGGGGCTGATGCCGCCCGGTTTCATCCCGGCATTTCGCTGCGCGACCATATCGCCCATGTCGAAAGCGAAGTGGCGCGGGCTGGGCTCGATCGGTTCGTGCTGGTTGGACACAGCTATGGCGGGATGGTGATCACCGGCGTTGCGGCACGGCTGGGCGCGCGGATCGATGCGCTGGTCTATGTCGATGCCTTCGTGCCGGGCGATGGCCAGTCACTGTGGGATCTGACCGGGGAATGGGAGCATGCCCATTATATCGATGGGCAGAAGCACAGCCCTGGCGCGATCGCCCCGCTGCCCGGTTTTGCCGATCCGCGCCTGACACCGCATCCGCTGCTGACGCTGGTTGAAGCGGTGCAGCTGACTGGGGAAGAGGCCAAGGTGCCGCGGCGCAGCTATATCTTCGCCACCGGGTGGCAGCCCACGCCGTTTGCCCGCTTTGCCGAGGCAGCGCGCGCCGATCCCGCCTGGGAATACCACGAGGTGGGTGGCGGCCATTTCGTCATGGCCGATGCACCGGAGGCCTTGCGCTCCATCGTGCTGGGCATGGCCGGCTGAGCGCAAGCGCAGCCGGCGTTCTGCGGTTCAGAGCGAGGCCAGTTCCGCTTGCGCGGCATCGAGCGCGGCCTTGATCGTATCCACCAGCTGGTCGATCTCGGCATGGCTGATCACCAGCGGCGGGCTCATCACGATGGCATCGCGCACCGCGCGCACCATCAGCCCGCGCGCGATGCAATGGTCGCGCACGATCGGGGCAGCTTGCCCGCCCTTGCCATGGCGCCGGTTGGTGCCCTTTTCCGCCACGATCTCCACCGCGCCGATCAGGCCGAGCGAGCGCGCCTCACCCACCAGCGGGTGCGGGGCCAGCCGCTCTGCCAGCGCGGCGGCAAGGTAGGGGCCCGTGTCGCGCGCGGTGCGGCCGACCAGGTCTTCGCGCTCGATGATATCGAGATTGCGCAGCGCGACAGCGGCGCAGACCGGATGGCCGGAATAGGTGTAGCCATGGGTGAACTCTTCGCCCGAAGCGCGTAGCGTCTCGACGATCTCGCGACTGACGCCGGTGGCCGAAATCGGCAGGTAGCCCGATGACAGCCCCTTGGCCATCGAGACAATATCGGGGGTGAAGCCGAAATGCTGGAAGCCGAACCAGGCGCCCAGCCGGCCAAAGCCGCAGATCACCTCGTCAGACACCAGCAGGATGCCATACTTGCGGCAGATTGCCTCAACCCGTTGCCAGTAGGTGGGCGGGGGAATGATCACGCCGCCCGCGCCCTGCACCGGTTCGCCGATGAACGCGGCAACGTTTTCCGGGCCGACCGCCAGGATGCGTTCCTCGATCGCGGCGGCAGCGCGCGCGGCAAAGCTTTCGGGGTCTTCGCCAAAGCCTTCACCGAAATGATAGGGCTGCATCACGTGTTCGACGCCGGGGATCGGCATGCCGCCCTGCACGTGCATGAAATCCATGCCGCCCAGGCTGGCGGAGGCGACGGTGGAGCCGTGATAGGCATTGCGCCGGCTGATGAACACGGTGCGCTGGGGCTGTCCCTTGAGCGCCCAATAAGTGCGCACCAGGCGGAACACCGTATCGTTGGATTCCGATCCGCTGTTGTTGAAGAACACGTGCTGCAGGTTGCCGCCGAGCAGGCCGGCCAGGCGTGCGGCCAACTCGATCGGGGGCGGCGTGGCGGTGCGGAAAAAGGTGTTGTAGAACGGCAGCTCCAGCATCTGCGCGCGCGCCACCTCGGCCAGTTCCTCGCGGCCATAGCCCACGTTGACGCACCACAACCCGGCCATGCCATCGAGCAGGCTGTGCCCTTCGCCATCGGTGATCGTGCATCCCCTGGCGTGCGTGATCACACGGCTGCCGCCCAGTTGCTGTTGCAGGGCATAGCTGGATTGCGCGGGCAGATGGTGCGCCATGTCAAGCTGGCGCAGGGTGGCGATGTCGTGATTGCGAACGGTGGTCATGAAACGGTCCTGATGGATTCTAAGATCACAGATACGGTTGCCCGATCGGGCCGTCAAACGAAAAGCCTTGGCCTTGGCGTGCAAAAGGTTCATCACGGTGGGCAATTGAACGGGCATGGCCCAAGATCACGGCAGACAGGTTCATTTGGAACAGACAGGCATGAAAAACGGCGCCGGCACGGCCAAGAGCCCGGCCAAGGCAGTGGCCAAGAGCGCGGCCAAATCCGCCGCAAAAACCGGCGCTGCCAAGGTGGCAGCGGCCAAGGCGCCCATCGCGCGGGCGGCCCGCGCGGCCAAGGTGGCGGTGGCCCAGGCTGACGAGGGCGAAGCGACTTCGTCGCTGCGCGAACAGGTCTATGAAGACCTGCGCTATCGCCTGATCACGGGCAAGATCGCGCCGGGCGTGGGCATTTCCACGCGCGGCCTGGCGCAGCAACTGGGCGTGAGCCAAATGCCGGTGCGCGATGCGCTCAGCCGCATCGCCGCCGAAGGGGCGGTGGATATCCGCTCCAAGCGCGCGGTGATGGTGCCCAAGATGACGCTGGAGCGCTTTGACGAGATCATGCGCCTGCGCACCCTGCTCGAACCGGTGGCCGCCGTGGCCGCGCTGCCGCACATCAGCGCCGAGCGCCTGCGCGACATTCGCGCCGCCGACGAGGCGACCGACGCCGCGCTGGGCGAGGGTGACGTGAACGCCTACATGGAATCGAACTTCCGCTTCCACTCGCTGATCTATGGCGCCGCGCCGATGCCGCTGGCCAACCGCATGATCGAAAGCCTGTGGATGCAGTTCGGCCCGTTCATGCGCGTGGTCTATGGCCGCTATGGCACGGCGGCGATGGTCGATCACCACCAGGCCGCGGCCAAGGCGATCGCCAAGGGCGATGCGCAGGGGCTGCACGATGCCATCGCCGGCGATATCGGCGATTGCGCCGATCTGATGCAGGATTGGGAACGGCTGAACCTTTAGGGTTCAAACTCGATTGGCATAGGGATCGTGATCGCCCATGGAAGCCCGCCGACAAGGAGTGCAGCGCAGACGCGTAGCACTGCTACGCGCAAGCAAGCGACGCTGCTCGGCGGGCTTCCATGGGTGACCGCTTCGCGGCGGGCGCCTTTTGGGGTCAGGCAGCGTCGCGCGTCGGTCACGATGGAATGCCATCGCTCCCTCCTTACTCCTCGCCTGGCGCCAAAAGGCGCTCCGTCACGACCCTATGTCAATCGAGTTTGAACCCTAATATGGCAAGAAAACACGCCAAGCGCGGCGGCTGGACGGACGACGAACCAGAAGCGGCCGAAGACGAAGCCCCGCCGCCCGTTCCCTGCTGGCTGTGCGGCCGGCCCACCGGCACCACCATCGTGTGGCACCACCCCGTGCCCAAAAGCCGCGGCGGCCGCGACGTGGTACCGATGCACGGCATTTGCCAGCAAACCCTGATCGCCAACTTCACCAATTCCGAACTGCAGCGCGCCGGGCTGGATGTCGATGTGCTGCTCGCCCACCCGCCGATCCGCAAGTTCGTGGACTGGGTGGCGAATAAAGACCCGGACTTTACCGCGAGTGTGACGAAGAAGGGGCGGTGAGGGGGGCTGCATTCGACCAGCTTTAGACATTTAGCGTCGTTGTTGTCAGCGTCAGCTTTTGCTGAAATCTGCCACTCGTCCTGCGCGAGAAGGCCGGTCGGCCTTGCGCCTCATTCTCAGACATTTGTTTAACCGGTGGACGCTCCCGGAAGTCGCCGTTCATCCATCGAGGTCGACCAATGCGTTGGCGGGAGGCATCCGGACCATTCGACCTCGTGATTCGATCCTCGTCATCGCCGCGTAATCGAGTTGCGTCTTCATCTGATCGAAGCCAAACAGGAGGATGTAGAAAGGTCGAGCACTAAAACGGCGGATTGCGCCATTCCGTCACGCTTTGCGCGAGTTACTTCCTGGGGGATCCTGAATGAATACGGGACAGAGCCGAAAGTATGCCATTTTGACGCATATCCTCGACGAATACGTTCGACAGGGAAAGGGGGTCAGGCAACGTAGATCCCTGTTCGACGACAGTACGGAGGAACGGCAAAATCAGGCGCGAGCTCGAGCGTTCATTCATCTGTATCTTGCTGCAACCTACGGAGTACTTGCTTTCGAAGACCGTGAACTAACCATTACGGATGGAAGCTATGACGGTGGGATCGATGCTTACCACATCGACACCGAAAACAAGATCCTGGATATCATCCAGTCTAAGTTCAGGGTCGGGTCGAGTAACTTCGAGTACAAGAACATTTCACCGGAAGAGATACTGTCGATCGATCTAGACAGGGTCCTCAATGGGTATCGCGAAAGCTCCGACGGGCAGAGCTACAATGGTCGTATCCTAGCGTTCATCGAGAAGCTCCAAAAGCTCCCCGACATTGCGCGCTACAAGACGCGGGTTACCATTCTCGCGAATGTCAAGGCAGAGCAATATGCTCTTGTTGAACGCCTGTTTCATGGCGACGAGACCAATATAGTCAACTTCGACCGCTGCTATGGCGAGCTGGTCATGCCAACCATTCGCGGGGAACAGCACTACACTTCAAGCATGCGGCTCCAGATCGATCTCAGCAACAAGTCCAATCGCTCCCGCCTGAGTGCGGAAATCATCACCGCGCACGGCTCTAGCGAGGTCACGGTCGTTCTTGTGCCGACGATCGAAATCGCCAAGATCATGTCTCGGTACAAGAACTCCATCCTGCGCTACAATCCAAGGTCCTATCTTGAATTCAGGGAGCAGCGGACAAATGAGGGCATTCACCAAAGTATCGTCGAGATCGAAACTGGCGAGTTTGCACTCCTCAATAACGGCATCACCATCGTCTCGGATGAAACCTACGTAAACGAGCGCGTCGGATCGAAGAACCGAGCTCAGGTTGAGATCGTCAATCCTCAGATCATTAATGGCGGACAGACAGCGTACACCCTTGCGCGCATCTATGACGAGAACTCTGACGTCGATCGCGAACGCCTGTTCTTCGGTAAGGAAGTGATGGTCAGAATCATAACGTTGCCGCAGATCGACGAGGAATCGAAGAAGAACCTAATCCTGAGCATCTCCTCAGCCACGAACTCGCAGACGACAGTTTCATCGATCGACAGAACGGCGAGCAACGATCAAAACCGCGAGATCGCCGAGATCGTCTTCAGGAAGACGGGTCTACTTTATGAGCCCAAGCGCGGTGAGTATTCTGACGCTTTGAGGAGCAAGTATATCAACAAGGACGATGTCATCGAAAGAGCCCTGTTCACTAGAATTATGCATATTGCCAGCGGACGATACACGACCGCAACGCAGCGAAAAATGATGAAGAACACTGGTGGGGTCATCCCTGAGATCGATGACGATGGCGTGGTTGACATCTTTTCCGAGCTCTACGAAATCTACACAGAGGTTTCGGATCGTCGAGTGGCTATCGAACCCGCCGACAAGGCCATTAACACCCTAGCGTTCGTGATATTCGTGCGGGCGTTAAAGATTAGGCGACAAATGGACGGCGTCACGGATTGGCTTCCGCGGGTGATCGAGGAGGCGCGCGTCCTCTATAGAGACTTCGAAAACTGGGCGCGGGAGCCCGCCCAAGAGTTCCTCACCTCCCGCGCAGATAAGAACACGGGAAAGCGGAGGGAGGTATTCACTCTGAACAAATGGCGAAGGAGTGCCCGTTATCCGGGAGATGTTCAAAACTACATCGACCTTCTCGTTTTGGACGGAGACGGGGCAGTCGAACCACAGCCCCTCATCACCGCAAATTGATGATATGAAATTTCATCGACAGAGCGCCATATCTTGGCTCGATTCCAAGCGATCCAGCATCGAGCGAAACATCTAATCGATCATGAGAATGGTGGGCCAGCTTCAGTCGTAACGCGCCGGCGCGAAGACAAGCATCCAACGTCAGCTTTTGACAAGAGCCGACGTTCGACCTGTGGCATGGGAACAGACGGCTTTGTCCCAATCTCGGTCAAGGTGCTGATTGTTCTGAATATTGCTGACTCAGACCCGCTCCCTCCGCAAGCGCCCCGCAAGACTAACGGGGTGCAGGGGCGATGGCCCCTGCGTTTTTCCTTTTCTTCAAACCTCTTGCCAGGCCTCGCACCACCCCCAACCCCCTCCTCTGAAGAGGAGGGGGCTTTTGGCGCTGGCTCACCTCACGCCAGCAATTCCCCCACCGCGCGCCAGGCTTGGTCGATGGCGCTGTCGGTATAGGCGGCGCGGCCGCTGTCGGAGTTGGCGATGGTGATCGCGCCAAAGCGCTGGCGGGCGATCTTGTTGGGGGCTTGCGGGTCGTCGTCCTGGTGCTTGTCCCACAAGGCGTTGTATTCCGGGGCATAGCCGTGGGGCCAGCGGTTGATCGTGATCGCGGCGATATCCTTGTCTGCGTCAAAGCCATAGGGGCCGAGCGCCCGGGTGAGGAGGTCGCGGACGCGGGTTTCGTAGGTGGCGAGGTCGGTGCCGAGCAGTTCCATGCGGCCGGCGCGGCTTTGGTCGTGTTCGGGCAGGCCGGGCTGGTGGGGAATGCCGGTCATGTGCAGGACGATGGGATCATCGGGTGATTTGGGGCCGGCATAGCCGCCGATCGGTACGGCCTTGTCCAGCCCGGCGTTCTGGAACCAGGCCTGGGGAAACTGGATGCCGGAAAGCCCGGCCTTGGCAAAGGCGCGCCAGTTGTCGAGCGCGACGCTGACATAGACCAGCGGCTCCTTGACCAGTTCGTGCAGCGCTTCCTTCTGCGCGGCGGGCAGGCTGGGCACGAGGTAGGGGATGATCATGTTGTAGCAGGCCATGACCACGTGGCGCGCGGCCACCTTGTGTACCTTGCCGGCGTGGGAATAGACCACGTCGGCCCCAGCCTGGGCGCGGTTGACGGCGTGGACGACGATGCTGGAGAGGCGCAGGCGCACTGCGTTGTCTGGCCGGTCGAGCGCGGCATAGTCGGTGGGGGCAAGGATCGACTGTTCCACGGTAAGGCTCGGCGCCATGAAGCCGGGGATCAGCTGGGCGACCAGGCGGCGGGCGATCGTGGCGTTGCCGTCGGGGAAATGGAAATCATAGCTGCCGCCGGTGCTGGCAAAGCCGCGCGGGGTATAGCCCATGCGCATCGTGCCGCCGGGATCGAGCTTGAGGCCCTTGAAGCCGGGGAAGAAACTGGTGCCCCAGGCATCGAGCGCGCTGATCCCGTCCGCGCCCACGCACCACCAGCCGAGCGGGCGGTTCTGGTAGAACAGCATGGCTTCTTCGCCCAGGCCGCCATGCTTCATCAGGTAGTCGCGATAGCTGATGGTGGCGAGGTAATCCTTGCGCTGGTCCATCGCCATGGCGCCGAGCGGATCGGTGGCGCCAGCCTCCAGCGCGGCGATCTGGGCGCGCGCCGTGGCCGAAAGCGGCGACTTGGCCAGGGCATCGGCCAGTGGCACATCATCGGGCAGGCGCACCAGGGCGTCGCTGCCAAAGCTTTCCTTGTCGAAGAAGGCGGCGCGGCCCAGCTTGAGCCCGGCAAACATGCCTTCCTCCACCTCGGTATCGCCGCCATAGGCCTTGGCCAGCGCCGGCACATCGATCCCCAGGCGGCGCAGCAGGCCATCGGCCACCTTGCTGTAGGGCGTGGGGCTTTCGATGCCGGCGGTGCCGCCGTTCATCAGCAAGGTATGGCCGCGCACGCGAAATTCGTTGCGTTTGGCATGGCCGCCGAAATCATCGTGGTTTTCGAGGATGAGGATGCGCGCGGCCGGGTTGCGATCACGGTAGAACAGCGCCGCGGACAGCCCGCTGATCCCGCCGCCGACGACGACTAGGTCATAGCTTTCGTGCGCCGGGCCGGCCAGCGCCTGGCCCACCGCCTGGCCATCGCGCAGGGCATGTGCGACTTCGAACGAGCCCACGTGCGACCCGCGCAGGCCGGTGCGCAGCGGCGGATAGTAACCCCCCGGTTCGCCAGGATGCACAGGCAGGGCGGCGGTGGGGGAGGCAGGCTTGGCCGGGGCGGCAACGGCGGGCGTGGCCAG